>CAZHVC010000176.1:0-4836 GCA_964535765.1 uncultured Ignavibacteria bacterium
CTTATAAACCATGGCCAGCGCCACCGGCTTTATGGCCGGGCCGGATAGGCCGCCGAATTTATTCGAAAGCTTGAAGCGCATCGACTTTGCGTCTATGGCCGTCCCGATCAGCGTGTTGATAAGCGAAACGGCGTCGGCGCCGGCGGCCGCGGCCGCCTGGGCGATCGCCACGATATCGGTCACGTTCGGTGAGAGTTTGGCGATTATCGGCACTTTGGAAACCTTGCGTACCTCGCTTATCACCCGGGCCGTCCCTTCTTCCGAGGCGCCGAATTCCAACCCGCCGATTTCAACATTAGGGCAAGAGATGTTTACCTCGAGGGCATGCACGCCGGTCTGATCCGATAACTTTCGGGCCAGGAAAACATATTCGTTCACCGTCCTGCCGGCGATATTTACGATCGTAAGACAATTACAGGCACGCAAATACGGCAATTTGGTATCGATAAAGGCATCCAGGCCGATATTGGAAAGGCCGATCGCATTTAACATGCCGGCGGCGGTCTCGGCCACTTTCGGCGGCGGATGCCCGGTTCTCGGCAATGGGGTTATCGATTTGGTTACCACAGCCCCCAGCTCGGCCAAATCGATAAAATCGGCGGCCTCATCGCCATAGCCGAAACAGCCGGAAGCGGACATTATCGGGTTTTTAAGCCTGAGACCGGCGATATCCACCGCTAAATTTGGTTCCACTCGATCATCCCCGACTCAAAGACCGGCCCTTCTTTACACACCCTGGCCAAGCGGAATCCGCGCTCATCCTCAGTGACTTCCGAACCGGTTTTTTTGATTTTAATGGCACAGCCGTTGCATACGCCCCAGCCGCAAGGCATAAGTTGCTCAAGCGAAAGCAGGCAGCGATGACCGGCCTCCTCCCCCAAATCGGCCACCGCTTTCAACATCGCCGGCGGACCACAAGCGCAGATACACAATCCGGATTTGCCGCGAAGGTCCGGTTCCAACAATTCGGTCACCAATCCTTTGAAACCGACACTGCCGTCCTCCGTGGCTGCCCGATAATTGACGCCGAGATTCGCTATCGCCTCGTGCGCGAACAGCTCGGCCTTGCTTTTGGCTCCCGAATAAAAATGAACGGCGGCCGGCTTCATGCCGTCGGCCAACAACTTTTTGCAAAGAAAATGCAGCGGCGGCAAACCGACCCCGCCGGCCACCAGAAAGATTTCCTTGATCTCGGAAGGCAGACGAAAGCCGTTGCCCAAAGGACCGGTCAGCAAAAGTTTTTGCGGCTGGGGCAGCGAAAACAATAGTTCGGTCATGCGGCCGTACCTTTTTATGAATAACACGATCCGCCCAGCGCAGGCGTCATGAATCGAAAAGGGCCGCGGCCACAAGGCTGCCTGGATCCCGGGCATTTTCACCTGAACGAACTGGCCGGGGACGGCCTTGGCGGCAATTTCCGGGCAATCAAGCTCGATACTGAGTATCTTTTCCGAGATTATGGTTTTCCGGACAACTACGGCCTGGCCGCTATACTTCAAACTAAGGTCCTTTCTCTCGTCTTTCCTGATACGGTTGATAAAACTCATCCAGTTTCGGCGGGGCGAATTTGATGTCGTAACGGAAATAATCGTTCAATTTCGTCAGGTCATCGATATACGAAATATCGAAAACCGTTTGGGTGAGCGCCCTGATCGCCGCGGAATCGATCGCCGCATTACCCGACGGTCCGATCAATTGATAATCGATGACGGTGCCGACGAAATCGAGTTTTATCTTGAAGGTCACGCGCCCTTTCAATTTCTGGCTCAAAAGATGTTCCGGATAGATGAACTCACCGGTATCTTTCGGCGGCGGAGCATTCGGTAATCCTGGAATTTGCGGAACGGTATCGATTTCCGCTGTCGCTAAGGTATCCGTGGAAACGTCGACTGGCACCTGTTCGGGCTGGGCCGCCACGGCGGTCGAATCTTTTTCCAACCCCAGCATGATTTTCGCCTGTCTGCCGTAAACGGTGCCGGCGTAATTTTCCGCCACATAGGAAAAGGCACGGTAGGCGCTGCTGTCGCCGTCTGTTTCAAGACTCTGATTTATTATCCAGGCTCTGGCAAAGGCGCTTTTGGCGGCATATTCACTGCCGGGGAAAGTCTGTTCTATATATGAAAAAACGGCCAGCGCGGAATCCTTGTCGCCGTCGGCAAAATACAGGCTTTCGGCCAAATTATAATACGACTCGGCGTTCGGTCCCGCAGACAGCGGTTCGCCGGCGAATAGATTTCGGGCGAATCCGGCCTGGGGCGTGCCTGGATACTCGCTGATTATTCTGCTGCAAATGCCGCGGGCCGCCGCTGAATCCTCCCTGGCCAGATAAATCGCCGCCGCCGCCAACAAAGCTTTGGCGGCATAAGACGAACGCGGGTACTGGTCGGCCAAATTCAAATATTCATCCAACGCCGAATCGGGACGTTCCAGATCATAATAAAACAGTTCCGCCAGAAGAAACCTTATGCCGGCGGTTTCTTCCTGACCGGCCGAGTCGGCACCGACAGAATCGGCGACGGCGGACGGGGATTCAACTATTATCGACCCGCTTAGGCTGTCTATGACGGATGCCTGGTGGCCGGTGGAATCGATTTCCGTCGGTGTCGGCGTCGGCTGCCCGGCCCCGGTATCGGGAGCGGCTGTCGTATCGGCAAGAGAGGTTTCGCCGGTTTCAATCTTGCTTGCCGGTACTACTGCCGGTTTTTGTCCGAGCTTCTCCAGATATGATTCGTATTTGGTCAATTGCCCCAGCCGGGCGGCGGCGAGCTTCTTGATTTGCTGATTCTGGCCTTCTTTGCTGACCTTGGTCAGATTCTCCTTTGCCCTGGCCAGATCATTTTGGCCAAGGTAAATCAAACCGAGTTGATAATAAGCCTCGGCCGACTGCGCCGAATTGGGGAATTGTTCGATGATTTTGTTATACTCGGCGATCGCCTGTTCCGTCTGCCCCTCGAGATATTTTCCCTTGGCAAGCTGAAGCCGGATCAGCCCCGACCTTTCGAAATAGCGCTCTTGCCGGGACAAACTCTGGAACGCCTCGATGCCCGCCTTTATCGAATCCGCCTTGAAAGCGGCCAACCCAAAAGCGAATTGAGCATCGAAAAACAAATCACTGCCCGGGTTCATATTTTTGACCTTGCGATAGGCACGGAGAGCTTCAAGGGGCTGTTTCAAGCTGTCGCGGCAGGCGCCTATAAAAAACTGCGCCGTTGCCGCCGAATCGGATCCCGCATATTCTTTGACAAACCGCTCGAATCCGTCCAGAGCGGCCGAATAATCTTTGCTGATGAATTCGATATAAGCCGACATGAAAGCCGCATCATCTTTCAGCGGCGATTTCTTTTTCTGCTCGATCCGGCCGAAAGACTCGCTTGCCGCCCGATAATTTTTCAGCCAGAATCGGCTCAAGCCGATATGGAAATTGGCCTCATCGACGAATCGGGAATTGGGAAACCTCTCGACCAGCTCAGTGAGCTTATTCTCGGCTGCGATATATTCGCCCATGTTGTAGCGCGCCTTGCCCACCAGCCAGAGCGCGTCATCGACATATTTCGATTTCGGATGATTAAGGACGACTTTGTTGGCCCTATCGATAGCTTCTTTATAAAGGCTTTTATCGGTCATGGCGACCGCCGGTTCCTCCGGGGGTGCGGCACGGTTCTTTTCCCAACTATATTGGCTTGCGGCTTGAGTCTTGGGCTGAAACTGGTTACGTTCGGCCCGCTGAAATGCCTGTTTGGCGTTGAAAAACGTGTTGTAATAAACGCACGATGAGGTAAAAATCAATACCGCGAAAAGCAATATCCTGCG
Source organism: uncultured Ignavibacteria bacterium (assembly GCA_964535765.1). Lineage (GTDB taxonomy): Bacteria > Zixibacteria > MSB-5A5 > UBA10806 > 4484-95 > JBBIRK01. Next base: position 3,811 of record CAZHVC010000176.1, read on the forward strand.
CATATTAGTTTTATATAATACCCCAAAAGCTTCTCCGTTCCAATATTTATTTCCATAAATATGATCGCCGGCCGCCCTCCTTAAAGCGTCGGCTCGATAGCGCCATGTCCGGGGATGGTTTGCTGCGGCTGACTTAAACGCCTGCGGATATACCGGTCAATATTTGACCAGCTCCCGGGCCGTTTCGATAATTCCATCCAACTGCGGCAGACAGATTTCATCGCCGTCGGCGCCGTAGGCAACGCGGCAATCCTGGGCGCTCAACAAGCGCACCGGACCATCGAGATAATCGAAAAGCGAATTGGCGATAAAGGCGGCGATGGTCGGCCCCGTTCCGCCGTGAAAACGATCTTCCGAAACTATCATTACCCGCGAACAATCCTTGACCGCCTGAGCGATGGTGTCCCAATCGATCGGCTTGACCGTCCGCAGATCGATTACCCGGGCGCCGATTCCATCCTGCTCAAGCGTTTCGGCCGCTTTTAACGACATGGGCAAAGTTATGCCGTAACTGATCAGCACGATATCGCGGGCCGATTCGTTATAGACTTTGGCCCGGCCGAACGGCAGCAACTCTTCGATAGGCGGATATCCGGCAAGCAGATTATAACCGTCCCAGTCGCGGCGATTGTAAAGAGCGACCGACTCGCAGAAAAGGACAGGATCGCCGCAAACGAAAGCGGTCCGCATCAGCCCGGCCGCATCGGCGGCATTGGCCGGCACCACCACGTGCAAACCGGGGATATTAATAAATGTCCCCAAGTTGGCCTCGGAATGCCACATTGCGCCCGCCCCCTGCTTATACCCCCCATAACTGGTCCGGATAACCATCGGCAACCGCACCCGGCCGTTGGAACGTTGGTAACAGGTAGCGATTCGATCTTTAAGCTGCTGATAGCCCGGGCTCATATAATCGATGAACTGGATCTCGGGAAACGGCACCCTTCCCTGAAAAGCCTGGCCTACCGCCCGGCCGAGAATGCCGGCCTCATCGAGCTGGGTGTTGAACACCCGTTGCGGGCCGAA
>CAZHVC010000177.1:0-4802 GCA_964535765.1 uncultured Ignavibacteria bacterium
CGTTGACCGGTTGAAAGGATTGGGATAATTGATGCCTAGGGCAAAATCGGCCGCCATCGGCGATTCGGCCGAAATGTCGCTCGGCGATTGGCTGATCGCCAGAGGCGATGCCTGATAATCGAGATCGAGGGCGCGCACACCGAAAACGGCCTCGGGGCCGATAACCTGCCGGAAGTATCGATTTCGGGTGCTGCCGATCATGGTCGTCTCCGCATCGCTGATATGAAAAATGACGAATATCCGAAAATCAGGCAGCTCCGGATAACTCCAGCGCAGCGTATCGCCGTCAACGAACACGTCGGTCGGCTTCAGCGGGGGGGAATCGAACATCCGATAATACACTTCCTCATCGCCGAAAATTTCCGGATGATCGCGGTTCGATATGTAAATGACATGAACGTTGCCGTATTTGTCGCAGGCGATCACCGGTCTTTTGGAAAAATAATCGCCTCCGGAAATAGGCTCGTCCGGGCCGAACGTTTCGCTTTCCGGATAATAGCGGCGGTGGTAAATCCGGCTGTTCGGCTCATTGCCGGGCACTTCATAGGCCAAATCAAGCCAGCCGTGAGGATTGAAAGCCAAACACGGAAAAGCGCTGGATATGTAATCGCCGACGATATCGATGCCGGTGGTCCAGCCGGGAAGATCATGACGCTTGACGGCCAATTTGGCTTTTGTCATTTGACCGATTTCGGTGTAGCTGATATAGATGTTGTCGCCGCCGGCGGTCGGGAAACGGGCCGGATAGGGATATTGAGCCGAAACAGTGGAATCGTCGGTCACCTGCTCGAACAAACAGATTTCTCCCGAGTTGAAATTGAACTTGACGAAATAAACATTGTAGATCGGCTGGGCGGCGGTTAGCGCTGCAAACACGAGATAGACCGTATCGGTGATCGCCCACACCGCCGAAAGATTTTTGGCATCGTAAAGCAGCCCCAACCCGGGCAGCTCGAGCGGTCGTTCAGTCGTTTCCCATGTCTGGTGATCGTATCTGCGATAAAAGATCGGCCGGTGACCGTTGAGACTATCGCCGACATACGGCCAGAAAGTGACCGCCCGATGGCCGTTGGTGGCAATAGTCGTCTGCCAGCCGGTCGAGGTGAAAGTCAGGTGATTCCCCCCGGGAATGGAGACGAATTCGGGCTGGTTCCAGGAGCCGAAGCCGGCCGGCCAGATAGTACCGCACAGCTCGCCCAAGTCCGGTTTCTCCTCGACATATACGGAAATTATCGATCCATTATCGAGCGCGCCGATCGAAGGATGCCCGAGCATGTCGGTGGTGTCGATCGGAGAAATGTTGACATCGGTCGGATCCCATAGGTCCCAGGTTGGGTTGGGGGATTTGCCCCTATAGTATATGCGGAGTTGCCGACCCGCACGCCTGTCTTCCCAAATTGCGTGAACTCTGCCGTCAGGACCGCAGGTCAAAGACCAGGGGCAGTCGCTGCCGCGCGAGGCCTGTTTGCCGGAAGTCTCCGTATTTACCCTGACCTCCTCCAACCAATCGGCTAAGGCACAACGACTTACGGCTACCGCAACGAGCAAGGTGAAAATCGTTTTCAGGTATCTCTTTGCCATTGTTCAGGCATTTCGGCAATGATTTCGATTTCCTAAAAAATGGGCGGTTTCATTGCGGAACTTTGGTTGAAGTGCGGTTTCAGTGTGCAACCAAGATTATTCGGCGTGATTCGATGGAAGGCGATTTTTTTTGAAGCAATTCATTTCGGGGCAATTGGATCTGGCGGCGGCAAGCAGCCGGGCGCTTTTCTGCGCTGCCTGAAACATAAATAGCTATTGTGAAAAACATGGTTTCTCTTATATTTTAAAAAAACGAAACCTACAGCCGTGGAGGCGAAAATGCGCTTCGTCATAGGCGCCCTGACTTTATCGTTATCGTTCGTGTTTTTCTTATCGCTTGATTCGGCGGCGGGAACGGTCGATTCGAAATTGGCCGCCCGCTTGGCGCAGGTCGGCGACCAACAAAAAATTTCTTGCGTGATCATGTTGAAAGAGCAGTTCGATACGGAATCTTTCAAAATGAAAATGAATATGGCGAACTCCAGCGTGGCGCAGCGACACGCCTATGTGGTGAATTCCCTGAGGGAAATCGCCTCGAACAGCCAGGCGCCGCTGCTGGCCAAGCTGGAAACGTTTTCGCGGCAAGGGTTGGCGGCAGATGTCCGGGGCTGGTGGATCGTGAATGCGGTCACCGGCAGCTTGTCGGCAGCGGCCGTTTATGAGATCGCCCGGGATGAGGCAGTCGAGGGGGTGTATCTATGGGAAGAGCCGACGTTGATTAAGCCGGTAGGTCCGATTGCCGCCGAACCCGAGCCTCCGGTGGCCGCCCGCGTGGAAATCGGGCTTCAGGTAATTAATGCTCACCAGGTGTGGGCGATGGGATATACCGGTGAAGGCCGGCTGGTGGCCAACATCGATACCGGCGTCGATGGGACGCATCCGGCCTTGGCGGCGCGTTGGCGCGGCAACAATGGACAACCCGCCAACGAATGCTGGCTGGATACGGCCGATCCGGGGAGCCAATCGCCGTATGATTCCGATGGACACGGAACGCATACGATGGGGACGATGACCGGCCTTGGTTCTAACACCGGCGATACGATCGGGGTGGCTTTCGGCGCCCAATGGATAGCCTCGAGGGCGATAGTTACCGGCGGCAACGTGATCGCCGCCTTTCAGTGGCTGGCCGATCCCGACGGCGATCCGCTGACGATCGACGACGTGCCGGATGTGATATCCAATTCCTGGGGCTATCATGATTTCACTTGTCCCCAAACGGTGTGGGCGATGATCGATAATTGTGAAGCCGCCGAGGTGGCGGTGATTTTCGCCGCCGGCAACAGATTGGCGGGCGATCCTTATGGCGAGTCGGTCTGGGCTCCGGCCAGCCGGATAACGACCCCGTACAATACGTTTTCCGTAGGTGCCGTCAACGGCAACAGCGGCACGTTGCCGATTGCCGATTTTTCGGCCCGCGGCCCCTCTCAGTGCGATCATTCGACGATCAAACCCGAGGTGGTGGCTCCGGGAGTCGATGTCAGGTCATCGGTTCCGGGCGGCGGCTATCAGCAATCGGGCTGGAGCGGCACCTCGATGGCTTGTCCGCATGTGGCCGGGGCAATCGCTTTGCTGCGGCAATTCAATCCGAATGCCTCCGTCGATACGTTGAAATGGGCGCTGTGGCAATCGGCGCGGGATCTCGGCTCGGTCGGCGAGGACAACAACTACGGCAAAGGGATAATCAACGTCAGGGCCGCTTTAGACCTGGTGCCGGCCAACGATCAACCGTATATCAGGATCGACAGCGTGCTGGTGGTTGAACCGCACGACAATTACGCCGATCCCGGAGACACTATCGGGATAGTCCTGACTTTGAAGAATACGGGAGCGGCCGCCCACAACGTAATCGGCTTGATTTCGTCCGCCGATCCTTTCATAAGCATAGGGCAAGACTCGGCATTTTATGGTGACATTCCCCTGAACGGTCGGGCCAACAATGCGGTGCAGCCGTATAGCGCTATAATTTCCGCAACCGCCCCGGCCGGCCGGCGGATCGCCGTGAACTTGAATATACGGGCAGGCGGCTATTCCGCCGAGGCCGCTTTCGGGATTACGATCGGACGTCCGGCCGGCCAGGCGATCGCCACCCATAACGCCGGCAATGTCGATTACACCATTTCGAATTTCGGTCAATACGGGTTGGCTCCGGACGGCATGAATCCGAACTGGCAGGGGCGCGGTTTCCGCACGCCCCGAACCGGAACGAACTATCTTTTCGAGGGGGCCCTGCTGATCGGCAACAGCCCGACCGCGGTGTCGAACGCCGCCAGAGACGAAAATCAAGGAACCGGCAGCGATTTCCTGCCGCTGAGCGCAATTCAAACGTTGGAACCGGGGCCTGTTTCGGCTGAAGAATTTCAGACCGTTTTCAACGACCAGCTGGCCGACCAGCCGCTGAACATTATGGTGAACCAGACCACATTTTCCTGGTCAGCGGCGCCCGACGACAGATTCATTATCACCCGTCTCAGGGTTATCAATACCGGCGCTGATTCACTTACTGGTCTCCGGGTGGCGATTTATCAGGATTGGGATATCCCCTACGGTTCCCCGACCGATAGAGTCAATTTCGACCGCAGCCGGAATCTCGGCTATCAGTATTCGGGGAGCAGTTACCGCGGCGTCATGGTGCTCAATCTCGAAGGAGCCGTTTCGTTCAAGGCTTTGCATAATTCCAGCGAAGTCTATCCGCCGCGTTTCACACTGGCCGACAAATGGACTTACATGACAAGCGGCTTTTCCGACACGGCCATAACGGCTCCGGAAGATGCCTCGTTGATGCTGACCACCGGCGTATTCTCAATCGCGCCCGGTGATTCAATCGAAGCGGCCTTTGCGATTTTGGGGCAGACCAGCCTGTCTCTTCTGCAGCAGGTCGCCGATGCCGCCTATGCCAAATATCATGAGATCACAACCATTGCGGACGATTCGGCCGACCTGCCTCAGTTCTTCCGATTGGCTCCGAATTATCCCAATCCGTTCAATGCGAACACCAGCATTTCGTTTTCCCTGAACAAGCCGAGCGCTGTCCGCCTCGAGGTGTTCGATCTTCTGGGTCGCCGGGTGAAAGAACTGGCAAGCGGTCTATTGGCGGCGGGAAATTACAGCGTGATTTGGGACGGTCGGGATAATAATGGCGGCTCCGTCGCCAGCGGCGTCTATTTCCTGAGGTTATCCGATGATAAGTCAGCGGTCAGCCGCAAGATGGTATTGCTGAGATA
>CAZHVC010000178.1:0-4777 GCA_964535765.1 uncultured Ignavibacteria bacterium
ACACGATCGGATTATCGAAACCTTGAACGGCTTGCTGGCCGATGAGCTGACGGCCATAAATCAGTATATGGTCCATTCGGAGATGTGCGCCAATTGGAATTACGGAAAACTTCATGAAAAAATCGAAAAAAGAGCTATCGACGAGATGAAACATGCCGAAAAGCTGATCGCTCGAATCTTGTATCTCGAAGGCAAGCCGGTGGTGAGCAATCTGCGGGAGATGCATATCGGCCAGGACGTGGAAACGCAGCTTAACAACGACCTTAAGGATGAGCATGGAGCGATTCGAGCCTACAATGCCGGGATCGCCCTGGCGGTGCAGCATGCCGATAACGGCTCGCGCGAACTTCTCGAGTCGATCTTGAAAGACGAGGAAGATCACGCCGATTGGCTGGAGGCGCAACTGGATCAAATCAAGCAGATGGGGATTCAAAACTACCTGGCTCAACAAGCCGGTTAGATGGGGAAATCCATCTCGATTTGGCTAAAAGGGACTGGTTCGCTCGACGATGTTGGAGATATATGTGATGGGGTTAGGTGGGAAATCCCTCCCGATTTGGCTAAAAGACCGTAGTCGGCCGCCGGTGATGTTCCGTTCGCAACCATTCCCGGAAGGAACCTGTTCCGGCTGAAGGCCGAATCCGCCGTTGCCTTTTGCCGACCGATTTATGATATCGCTGATCTCGACGCCAACCGGTGTGAATGAATCAATGGCCAGCCAGCAGACCGAATCGACACAAGCGTTGGATCTGAAAAAACGGTTTTTCAGAATCAATACTCTGATCGCTATCGTTGTTTCGCTGGCCGTGGTTTTTATTTTCATCCGGCGGTTCGATATCGGTGAGGCCTTACGCGTTCTGTCGCGGCTTGATCCGTTGGTTTATGGGGCGGCGGCGGCGGCTTTTTTTTTTTCCCTGCCTCTCCGCGGGGATCGCTGGTCAAGGCTTCTTGGCGATGCCGGAGTCAGACTACCGCTGTTTGCTCTCTCTCGATATTATTTATTCGCCTGGTTCGCCAATTGTATCCTGCCCGCCAGAATCGGCGACCTATATCGGGCTTATCTACTCAAAAAAAACCATGATCAGTCGTTTTCCCTATCGATCGGGGTCCTTTTCACCGAAAAAATATTCGACCTGTCGACGACGATCGTCCTGGTGCTGCTGGGCGGTGCCTTTTATTTCGGCAAGATAAGCGATCCGGCGGTGCGCGCCGCTCTCGTGAGGGGTATAATAATCCTGGCGGGGCTTGTCGTGGTTCTGGCTCTGCTGGCCTGGCGGTCGAAAGGGATCCAGAGACTGATACCGGATCGCTTGAGGCTGATTTACGATTCGTTCAGCGATGGTTTGTTGAAGTCGCCGCGGCTTATCCCCTTGATCACGATCGAGAGCTTTATTATCTGGCTGTCGGAGGCCCTGCGCTTTTACCTCGTTTGCCTGGCCCTCGGGATAAAAATCGATTTTCTGCTGGCCGTGTTCATCTCTCAGGCCGCCCTCGTGCTGATGAGCCTGCCGCTTACTCCCGCCGGACTCGGGCTCGTCGAATTGTTGATGTTCACTCTTTTGGGACAGGCCGCTTTCAGCGGTGACCGGGCGGCCGCGGCGATCATTGCCGACCGCTTGATAAGTTTCTGGTCGTTGATTATATTGGGCGGCGCTCATTACTTGTTTTCGCCGAGGAGCAGATGAAAAATATTCTGGTTTGTATCCCGACCTACAATGAAAAAGACAACGTGCGGCAGATAATCGAGGCCGTATTGAGCCAGGGACCGGATATCGAGATATTAATTATCGACGACAACTCGCCCGACGGCACCGCCCAGATCGTCCAGCAGCTTGCCGCTACGGATAAGCGGATCCATCTGCTGCAACGCCCCGGCAAGATGGGACTTGGAACGGCCTATATCGATGGTTTCAAGTTCGGGCTTAATCTGCCGCAGATAGGCTACCTCATGGAAATGGACGCCGATTTTTCGCACAATCCGGAATATATCAAGCTATTCAGAGAGCATATCAAGGCGGGCGATTTGATTATCGGTTCGCGCTACTCCAACGGGATCAGCATCGTCAATTGGCCGATGAGCCGCCTTTTGCTTTCTTATCTCGCCTCTATCTATGTGCGCTGGATAACCGGCTTGCCGGTGATGGATCCGACCGGCGGATTCAAGTGTTTCCGACGCGAGCTGCTCGAGTCTTTGCGTTTGGACAAGATCAAATCGAACGGTTACTGCTTTCAGATCGAGATGAATTTTTACGCCTGGCGGGCCGGTTTCAAGATCAAGGAGATTCCGATTATTTTCGTGGATCGGCGGGCCGGCACCTCGAAGATGTCCGGCAAGATAGTGCGCGAGGCCATCTGGGGCGTTTGGCGGCTGTTTTTTATAAAAATCCTGCGCCGTGAAAAAACGGTGATAATCAGAAAAAAGCACGACGATTGATTCATGAATTCAAGCACCGTCAGGGTAATTATAATCTTGTTGCTGCTGGTCGTCATTTACCTGCCGGTGTTGAAAGACCTGGTTTTCGATTGGTATGTCGATGCCAATTATTCGCACGGATTTCTCATAATCCCGATCGCCGCCTATCTGCTTTACCGCGATAGGAAAAAGTTTGAAAAGACCGGATATGTCCGTTGGCCGGGGGCCGTTTTGCTCGTTGTCGGGCTTGTTTTGCTAATTTTGGGCAGCGCCGCCGCCGAGTTTTTCACGGCCCGTTTTTCGTTTGTCGTCTGCCTTGCCGGCATCGGGCTTTTTTCGCTCGGCTGGGATAATTTCAAAAAAAGCTGGTTTCCCTTTTTCTATCTTTTATTCATGATCCCGATACCGGCGATTTTCTATTATTCGGCGACGATGCCGATGCAGTTGTTTTCGAGCGCTCTGGCCAATCAGGCGATCAACGCCGTCGGCATCGAATCCGTTCGCACCGGCAACATAATCAATCTTCCGAATTACCGGCTGGAGGTGATCGAGGCCTGCAGCGGTTTGCGGTCTTTGATAACCTTGATGGCGTTGGGGGCGCTCTACGCCAGATTGAGTCTGGGCGGTTTCTGGAGGCCGTTTTTACTGGTTCTGGCCACGATTCCGATTGCCATCGCCGCCAACGTGTTTCGGATATTCGTAACCGGTTTCGGGGCTTACTATATCAGCCCGAAACTGGCCGACGAGTTTTTGCACGAGGTTTCCGGAGTTCTGGTTTTTCTGAGCGCGCTTTTGATGATAGTGATTTTGGGAAAGCTGATCGGATGGAAAAGAAAGCGTTCTTCTTGATCTTCGCGGCCGTGCTTTCGGCCGGAATATACAGTTGGTACCTGCGCTATGTGGAGGTATTCCCGGGCGAGTCGCCTGATTTTTCGGCGATCCCACTTCAGAAAAACGACTGGGTCGGACAGCCGGTCGAACGCAGCCCGGAAGAGTTGGCGATCCTGCGCGCCAACGAGATTTTTTCGGCCGTCTACAATCGTCCCGCCTCGTCGGCGGTCGATTTGTTCATTGCCTATTTCACGTCGCAGAAATACGGCTCCTCCATCCACTCGCCGCGGAATTGCCTTCCGGGATCGGGTTGGACCATTCATAATATCCGCAAAGAAAAGGTCGATGTCGACAGTTTCGGTTTTGTCATAAACAAAATGATAATCGGCCGGGAGGGCCGACGTCTTATGGTGTATTACTGGTATCTGACCCGTGCCGGTGAAATCGATAGCGAATTCGGGCTGAAAACCAGCCTGATTAAAAATTCGCTTGCCGGAAAGCCCACCGACGGTGCCTTGATCAGGTTGACGGCATTTCTGCCGGACGGTTTTAACGACAACCCCGACATGATCGCTTTCCTGAAAATATTCGCCGAAGACATATATAGCGCCTTGCCCTTGAAAAACTGAAAATGTATATTACCGTCCGTTGAGATCAATGACGGAGAAGGAGTGTAAGGATGAAAAAAGCTGTTTGTGCCGCCGCCATCGTTCTGCTGACGATTTCCGCAACATATGGACAGAATTACTGGCATATCAAAACGTCGTTGCAGGGAGTAGCCGCTCGTCCGGGAGACAGCAAGGGGACCGGATTGGGAGTGGGGATCGTCGCTTCTTTTGGTCCGCCTGAGGCCGGGTATGAGGTTGGTTTCGAGGCGCGGAAATGGTTTCGTGATTATACCGTTTTCGATCCTTTGATGAAGGCGTATTCCGATAGCGGCATTCTGCGGGTGGAGGGCCTGCCGGAAGGCGCCCCGATAGACAAGTCCGACGGCCAATCCAATTACGACGATGACGGTTTGTCTTTCGCGGCGTTGTTCAAATATCGGTTTTTGCAGCTATCGCCGAATATCGGTGTCTATTCCGGCGCCGGCACCGGGTTGTATTTCATATCAGCCAAACGCGAAAAAGTGGTCCAAAATCAGCGCACCGGATTTTGGTATATCGAAAGAGAAGACTACTACCTCGAGACCAAGATTCAGGCCCTGATGTTGTTCGGGATCGATGGCCAGATCGGCGCCAAGCTCGATTGCTTTCTCGAGGGTCGGTTTGCCTATATCAGCGATTGGGACAGATGGGACAACCCTTATGTAATCGACGGCTGCGTCGGCCTTCGCTACAATTTTTGATCGGCAGAATCGATAGCTGACCCGGAAACCGCCCCGGCCGCCGCCAGGCGGTTTTTCGTTTCAACAAAGAGAAGGGCGCCCGTCGGGGCGCCCTCCTATTCACTTCGGTGTCGGATTAAGCTAAGCCATTTGAGCTTTTATTTGAGCAATTTGGTTGGAGTTGATGATTTTGTTGAGGTCGAGGT
>CAZHVC010000179.1:0-4724 GCA_964535765.1 uncultured Ignavibacteria bacterium
CCAGGGCAGAAGCGTCCGCATATCGATGATTTCGACAGATATACCATCCTTGGCCAATTCCTCGGCAGCCTGCATCGACTTGTGATACATTAGACCGTAGGCGACGATCGTTACATCTTTGCCTTCGCGCCGAACAACCGCCTTTCCGATCGGCACCGTAAAATCGTGATCGGGAATCTCCTCTTTTATCCAACGATAGAGCCGCTTGTGTTCGAAATATATGACCGGATCCTCGCCCCTTATGGCCGACTTCAGCAATCCTTTGGCATCATAGGGAGTCGAGGGAAAGAGTACGATCAGGCCGGGTTGCGAGAAAAACCACTGTTCGTTTATCTGCGAATGATACAGGCCGCCGCCGACTTCACCACCGCAGCAAACCCGGATCGTCATCGGGCAGGTCCATTGGCCGGCGGTGCGATAGCGGATCTTGGCCGCCTGCTGGATAATCTGATCCATCGCCGGAGTGATAAAATCGGCGAATTGAATCTCCGGAACCGGCCGCGCTCCGACCAGCGCCGCCCCGACGCTGCCGCCGACTATATAAGCCTCGGAAATCGGCGAATCGATGACCCGCTCCGGTCCGAATCTTTCCAATAAGCCTTTCGTCGCCTTGAACACCCCCCCATATATACCGATATCCTCGCCGATTAAAAAGACTCTCTCGTCCCGCTCCATCTCCTCATAGAGCGCCTGCGTTATGGCTTCAATAAAAGTCACTTTCTTCATTACTTCTCCCGATTATAAGCCGGCTGTCTGTCTCTGATCAGCCTGGCTCTTTCATGTTCTTTCTTGTCCTCATCCGTCAGCAATTTCAGGGGCGGCACCAATGTTGGTTTGCCGTCCCGACCGAGATTGACGAACGTCAGATAAGCTTCGGACGTAAGTTTCCTTTCGCCGGTATCCATGTCCTCGGCGCTTACGACCACCCGCGTAATCAGCGATGTTCTACCGGTGAATACCACCCTTGCCGACAGCCTGGCCAACTGTCCCACTTTGATCGGATTCAAAAACGACAGTCCCTCGATAGCCGCGGTCACGCAGATGGATCGACAATGCCGATGGGCGGCGGTCGCCGCCGCTAAGTCGATCCAGTGCATCACCCGGCCGCCGAGGACATTGCCGAGGACGTTGGCGTCGTTGGGCAGCACAAGTTCGGTCATCTCGATTGCGGAATCAGCCGGTGACTTGGCTTCGAGCCGATCGTCGTCCATGGTTTAATACTCGTCCCTGCGCACGGGGAAATTATCCGAATAAACATCGCGATAAGCTTCCTCGACATCGGCGTATTTTTCCTTTTCCGATTCGGCGACCGCCTCATCGATTTCCTGCTCGATCTGTTCCACCAGCGCCTCGCGCTTTTCCTTGGTGAGTATTTCCAGGCTGAAAAGCAGATCCTCGGCCCGCCGAACCGGATCTTTTTTCTTCCACTCGGCCAGCTCCTCACTGGAACGATAATCGGCCGGATCAATTTCCGAGTGACCATACCAGCGGTAAGTCATGCATTCGATAAGTGTCGGTCCTTCGCCGGCGCGAGCCCGGGCAATCGCCTGCTGGGCGGTTTTGTGAACGGTAAAGACGTCATTCCCATCGATAGTGACTCCGGGAAACCCATAAGCTTTGGCTCTATCTGAAAATTTCTCCACCGCCGCTTGCAGGGTGTAGGGAACCGATTCAGCCCAGCGATTATTCTGGCAGACGTAAATGATCGGCAGCTTATGCACTCCGGCGTAATTGAGCGCCTCGTGCCAGCCGCCGCGCGAGGTTGCCCCCTCGCCGAAAAAGGCCACGGCCACATTGTCTTTTTTCATCATTTTGAAAGCCATGGCGCAACCGGTGGCCACAACGGTCTGACCGGCCACCGTCGAGGCCGGCGTGATAACCCCTTTCTCACGCGAACCGTAGTGACAGGGGTGTGTTTTTCCTTTGTCCGACGAGTTGCGCCGGGCGTAAACCTGGGCGACAATCGTTTTCAACGGAACTCCTTTGGTCACGCTGGCCCCTATTTCCCGGTGGGAAGGGCCGATAATATCATCGTCTCTTAAACCGTAGGTTGGCCCGACAGTGGTGGCCTCCTGACCGACAGCCGAAAAATACGTCCCGGCAAATCGCCCCTGTCGGAACAGCTTGCGCAGTCTTTCGTCGAGAGTTCTGGTCTTCAACAGGTTGACATAGAGCCCCAGAACGGTCTCCTTGGGCAAACCAAGTTCTTTCAAAGTGATCTTCTTTTCAACATTTGCAGGCATCGAACCTCCAGACATGATTAATGGAACAAATCAAAGCAACTCGCCTTGCCCCCTTGGCGTTCCACGCCTGAAGTAGGCGATATGAGTATTATCGACCGGGCCGTCGATTCGTTGCGTATTCCTCGCCGATGAACTCATGGAATCAACGGTGGCGCGGAGACGGAGAAATTCCGGCCTCCGTCTCGCTGGAAGAAATGTTAAAAAAGGATGCATCAAGATGTCAACTTTATTTTCGCCCGGAAATTTCCCATAATTTTGCGATTTATCCATATTCTTAAAACGATGTCGATCGACCGCTGGTGCGGATATGGAGCTTATTGCCCCGGGCAAGTGAAGATATCCCATGACAATAGCATAAAAATCGATTAATATCCGGCATGGCCGAAAACAAAAAAGAAATAAACACGGACAACATCTCCGATAAAATATCCGACTTTATCAGCCGCGACTATACCCGGCTTTACGCCGATCAAACGGTCGCTGAAGCGTTGGCCTGGCTCAGAAGCCAGGAATTCGTCGGCAAGATCGTTTATTTTTACGTAACCGACCGGCAAAACAAGCTCCTCGGTGTGATTCCGGTGCGCCGTCTGATAAGCGGCAGCGAAAACCGCCTTCTGTCGTCGATAATGATCGACAAAGTCATCGCCCTTAAGCCCGACAACACCTTGCTAGAGGCCTCCGAGCTGTTTCTCGAGCATCGGCTGCTGGCATTGCCGGTTGTCGATTCCTCAGGTGGATTGTTGGGCGTCGTCGACATCACCCTGTTCACCGATGAGATCAGCGCTTTCGCCCGCCAGAAAGAATTCGACAGCGTGTTTCAGCTTATCGGCGTTCACGTGGCGCTTGGCAAAAAAGCCGAACCGGTTGCCAGTTTCAGGGACCGTTTCCCCTGGCTGATTATCAATATTATAAGCGGACTCGTCTGTGCCTTCATCGCCTCGAGATACGAATTGCTGATACATGAACTGACCATAATAGCCCTTTTCATCACCGTCGTCTTGGCTTTGGCCGAAAGCGTCAGCATGCAATCGATGACGATCACCTTGCAGACTCTCGCCCATGATAGATTCTCCTTAAAACTGGCGGCGGTCGCGCTGCGCAAGGAGATTTCAACGTCGCTATTGCTCGGCCTGGCCAGTTGCCTGGTGGTAGGGACGGTGGCCTACCTTTGGCGCGGCAATCTCCCTGCGGCTATGGCGATCGGCGGCGCGATCTGCCTGGCCATGATCTCGGCCTGCATTGTCGGCGTGTTTATTCCGAGCCTGGTAAGGGGTTTGAGGATAGATCCGCAAATAGCCTCGGGACCAGTGGTACTGGCGGCGGCCGATATCCTGACATTGACTTACTACTTCGGCCTGGCCGAGTGGGCGCTCGGCGCCTGAATGCCGGCCTTGATGGTCATTTTGTCCAGATTATCGTTTGCCCCGCCCTCCCAAAAAGCATATTATAATCACAAAGGATAAGTTACCACCACGGGATGGCGATTCCCGTTTATAGACAGGGGCGGCCAACCAGATTCGAAAAGGAGAACGCGGATGGATGTCGAAAACGCAATCAAAACCGCGATCGAGTATGAGACGCGAGTAAAAGCGGTTTACGCCGAAGCCGCCGAGATGATAACCGATCAGGTCGGCAAAAAGGTCGTATCGGCGCTTGCCAATGAAGAACAAAACCACGTCAATTACCTGAAATCAAGGTTGCGGCAATGGCACGAGCAGGGGATGCTGACGCCTGAAAAACTGGAAACGGTCGTGCCCGACAGAAAGGCGATCGGCGAAGGTGTGAAAAAGCTGAAGGGACATATGAAAATCGCCGATAGAGACACTCAACTGCAGATGCTCTGGAAAGCGCTCGAGGTCGAAATCGAAACCAGCAATTTTTATAAACAGATGGTCAGTCAGCTCGAGGCGGAACCCCAAAGAATGTTCGCTCGTTTTCTGGAAATCGAAGACGGCCACCAAGCCATAGTGAAAGCCGAAATAGACGCCCTGACCGGAATGGGTGTCTGGTTCGATTTCGTGGAATTCGATTTAGAGGCGAATTAGCGCCGGCGGGTCAACAATAAAAGAAGGACAGCTTATGGAAAAACAGATGATACTTGAGGGCATAAAAAAGGCCATGCAGGCCGAATGGGACGGCCACAATTTCTATAAAATGGCCGCCGATAAGACATCGGATGCGACCGCCAAAAATATATTCAATTCTCTGGCCGGAGACGAACTTGAGCACCTTAACTTTCTCAAGGCTCAGCTTTTGTCTTTCAAACAGTCGGGAAAAGCCGACAGCACCGTCAAACTGAAAAAACCGAAATGGCTGGAAAGCACCAGCGCCATTTTTTCGGATGATTTCAAAAAACGATTAGGCGAGGCCCACTTCGAGGTTAGCGCTCTGTCGGTTGCGGCCCAGCTCGAAATGAATTCGATCAATTATTATCGGGCCGAGGCGGACAAGTCCACCGATCCGATCGTGAAAGACTTCTAT
>CAZHVC010000180.1:0-4713 GCA_964535765.1 uncultured Ignavibacteria bacterium
AGCTTAAGCAGATCCATGGCATCCTTGAGATGATCGGCGTTCAATACATAGGCGATACGGCACTCGTCGGTCCCTTTCCCCGGTGAGGCGTAAAAACCGGCTCCCGGAGCAATCATGACTGTCTTGTTGTCATGGCTGAATTCAGTCAGCATGAATCGGGCGAACTCCTCGGCATCATCGATCGGCAGTTTGGCCATGGCATAGAATGCGCCATTGGGTTTAAGACAAACGGCACCATCGATTCTTTGCAAACCCTCATAAACCACGTCACGGCGTCGCCGATACTCCTGCATCATTTTCTTGAAATAAGCCGTCCCGAGCGAATATAGCGCCGTCGCCCCCGCCTGCTCCAGCGTTGGTGGACATAACCGCGCCTGACCCAAATGAAGAGCATCTTTGTAAACATCGCGGTTTTTGGTAATCAGGTTGCCGATCCGCGCTCCGCAGGCGGAGAAACGTTTACTGATCGAATCCAGCATGATAAGCCGCTCCGATAAGCCTTTGAGATTCATGATGCTGAAATGGGTGCCTTCATAAATGAATTCCCGATAAACCTCATCGGCCAGGAGAAACAGGTTGTGCTCGGCGGCGATTTTACCCAGCATTTCAATCTCGGCGGCGGTATAGACGGTGCCGGTCGGATTATTGGGATTGCAGTATAAGATTCCTCTGGTTTTGGGAGTGATCCGGCCGGTGATTGTTTCCGCTGCGGGCAGGTGAAAACCGTTTTCGGCCGTCGTGGTTATCGGCCTTAGCCTTATGCCGGCTTGAACCGCGAAACCGTTGTAGTTCGTGTAAAAAGGTTCGAAAACGATTATTTCATCGCCGGGGTCGCAGATTATGGTGAAAGCGAATATAATCGCCTCGGAACCGCCGGTGGTGACGATTATATCCTGAGGATCGATATCCAGACCGAGACCTTTATAATAAGCCGCAAGGATATCGAGATAATCAGCCATCCCCTGCGAATTGCCGTAGGCGAGAACCTGTTTCGAGTATCCTCGGACGGCCCGCCAAAATTCGTCCGGCGTTTCGATATCGGGTTGACCGATATTCAAATGATAAACGTGTATGCCTCGTTTCTTGGCATTCTCCGCAAAAGGAATGAGTTTCCTGATCGGGGAAGCCGGCACATTTTCGCCCCGTAGTGAAATTTTCAAATCCGCCACCGACGCACCTCTTTCTGCATTTCACCAAATAACGTCAACTTTTCGGCCGCATCCCGGACACTTGTCGGGTTTGCCGTTGGGGAAATCTATATAATACCCGTTGCGGGCGATAAGAACCATGCCGCAGGTCGGGCATTTCGTATCCGCCTCGGCAATATAGTTGCCGGGATAGACATAGGCAAGTTTTTGCCGGGCTATTGCGACAGCCCGATTCAGTGAGGTCAACGGAGTCGGCGGTTTGTTGTATTTATAATGAGGGAAATAGCGCGAGATGTGGAATGGAATCGACGAATCTATTTGGGCGACCAAATCGACTATCGACCGGACATTTTCCTCGCTGTCGTTGTCGCCAGGTATCAGCAGATTTGTCAACTCGACTTTCACGCGGTAATCGAGCGCCAGCCCGATCGTGCGCAACACATCCTCAAGCCGGCCGCGGCAAATCTTGCGATAATAATCCGGCGAGGCCGATTTCAGATCGATATTGGCGGCATCAATAAGTGGAAAAAGCTCCCTGGCCGGCGCCTCGTTTATATAGCCGTTCGAGACCAACACCGCGGCCAGCCCTCTTTCTTTCAAAAGGCGGGCGCAATCGATAACATACTCGAACCAGATAAGCGGCTCCGTATAGGTGAAAGCAACTCCGATCGAATCGCTGTTGGCGGCGGAAGCGACAAGTTCCTGGGCGGACAGGCGCATGCAGTTCACCGGCTGTTGCGAAATGCTCCAATTCTGACAAAAAGGACAGCGAAAATTGCAGCCGTTCGGTCCGGTCGAAAGTATCCGACCGCCGGGACGAAAATGATACAGCGGTTTCTTTTCAATAGGATCGAGCGCAAGCGAAACCAACTCGCCATAAGCCGAGGCGTACAGAACGCCGTTTTCATTTCTTCTGATTCGGCAGAGGCCAACCCGGCCGGAGCTGATCACGCAGCGCGCCGGGCAAAGTGTGCAGCGAACGCGCTCAGCGGGCAGTTTTTCGTAGTATGACGCTTCCCTCGGTTTCACTCAAAGTTTCCATCAGCTCATTCATTACCCGATCGGCAGTAATATTTTCGAAACAATATTTCGCCGGCATTCGGCATTTCTTTTCGCCGTGCAAACTGCACGGTGAACAATTGACATTATCACATATAATTCGGGCCTTTTCTCCTCTGGGGGCAAAACCAAGAATGGGATGGGTCGGGCCGAATATCCCGATGACCGGAACCGACAAAGCGGCGGCCATATGCATCAACCCCGAATCGTTGGCGATCACAACCCGGCATCTGGCCATAACGGCCGCCAGTAAATCCAACGGCAAATCGATCGCATATTTCAGAGCGGGAAAGCGCTGCCGCAACGAAAATCCTAAACCATCGGCGGAAGCAGCGAAAACGACGATCGTCGCCTCGAAAGTTGCACCAATAAGAGCAATAAGATCGGCAAATCCCCACCATATTTTCTCAGGGTGTTTGGAGCCGGGCGCAAGTCCGATTAGGGGTTTGCCGTCGCAGTTGCCGAGGAATTCATCGGCTTCGTCGATCAGCGGCTGGGGCACGACCAATCCGGGTCTGGAGACCGTAGGTTTTATTTTCAGGCGAGCCAATGATTTCAAATACGAATCTATCACATGGGGAATTTCCGGTTTCAGGCGCATTCCCCTTATCGCGATCTCCCGCCTAATTTTGAGTTTCGGGTAACCGCAGACGATTCTCGGATTAAGCGCGGCAGCGATCAGCAGGCTGCGGGGATTTTTCTGAAGATCGATAACCACGTCATATCGCCCTCGCCTTAGCTCCGAGATCGTCGCCCTGTGGTCGCCGCCATAGGCAAAAACATCGGAGACCCCGGGAATCAGCCGGGCTATCGGGCGATAATACTCCTTTGTCAAAAAATCGGTATGATACCCATGTTCAAGGGCTAAAGTCTCGACCACCGGCGAGGTCAAAATGATATCGCCCAATGAACTGAAACGAATGACCAGGACTTTTTTCATATGAATATGGTTCCGATCAATCCGATTGCCAGGCAATACAGCCCGAAATAGAAGAACTTGCCCTTGCCCACGATCTTCAGCAGGACCGCTATCGACAGATATCCGGAGACGAATGCGGCGGCACAACCGAGCAAGTAATGGCCGATCCCGCTTGTTTGAAAAGCCTCGATTAATTTGAATGATTTCAGTACTATGGCCCCGATAACCGCAGGCAGGGAAATCAGAAACGAGAATTCGGCGGCCTCCGCAGGCTTTATTTTTTGAAACAACCCCGCGGAAATGGTCATGCCCGACCGGGAAATACCCGGCAGAAGGGCGAATGCCTGGGCAATACCGATTATGAAGCCCGCTTTATAACCTACTTGATTGTTTCCTCTTTTTACAAGGCCGGTTAAAAGTAGAACCACACCCGTGCAAATCAGGAAAAGCGCCGTAAAGCGCGGCGAATTGAAAGCCAGCTCAACTTTTTTTTCGAAAAGCAAGCCGGCTGCTGCTGCCGGAATTGTGGCTACTATTATCATTCCCGCGGTTTTCCGTTCGGCCCGGTTATGGTTTTCCGATGGCCTGAAAAAACTAGTCAAAATCCGAGCAAGCCTTTTCCTGAAATAAACTACAACCGCCAGAACCGTGCTTAGATGAAGTAACACTTCGAATGTCAGCTCGGTCGAGGCGCTGATGCCGAGAAACTTTTCCGCCAGCACCAGATGCCCCGAACTCGACACGGGCAGAAATTCGGTCAGGCCCTGAACCAGTCCGAGAATGATAGCCGAAATGTCATCCATTCGGCTATAGTCCGAAATTTATGCCGACCAAAAAGCCGAATGGATCGTCAAATTGAAACTCTGCCGATAACGAGGTCGTTCTTGCCAGCTCGAAATTGGCGCCGGCCGTAAAAGCGGGGTCGAAATCATCGCCGCCGCCTTCAATCCAGGTTATGCGAAGCAGTAACCTGCCGTACGGCGTCAGGTTTTTCCCTGAATTCAATTTTACCGGATATGAACCGATGACGGAACCTCCGATAGTGATATAATCCCCAGGCGTGCCGAGCATCGTTTCAGTCATCCCGGCCACCGACAGGTCCAGCGGGTCTTTTATTCTGACTTCAAGAATCTGATATTTGAGATCGCCTCCGAGGAGCAAGGCGCTTTCATCGCTTCTGCCTTCGCTGAAATCGACGAAACCAGCTCTCAAGCCGAGATCCGTATATCCACCGACTCCGTATCGCAGATGGCCGAGAAGACTTATCGATCCGTCATACAGACCGACATTGGCGGCACCCTGCATTGTTCCCTTCATGATTGTCGGGGCGGGAGCCAACTGGCCGGTGAATTGCGCTTGCGTTGATGATCCGATAATTACGACCAACACAAGGCTCATTAGTGCCCTGGAATTCAAATCAATCCTCCTTTGAAATATTACATGCCCAAAGTAATGCCGATGACCAACATGCCAAATTCGGTCGATTCCTCTTTGGTGGCTATTCTATTATATCGGTATTCGCCGTATGGTTTCAGCGGCAACAGAGGAATTTCGAGAGAAAGCCCGGCAGCTATATAGAAACCGATC
>CAZHVC010000181.1:0-4702 GCA_964535765.1 uncultured Ignavibacteria bacterium
GAATAGAATAATCCAATATTAATCATATCATTCAAAATTACTTCCCTTATTCGCCCTTCGCCGGGGCCGACCGCGCCGGCTTTCGCTGTTTCTTTATGAACCACGCCGCCAATATTGACGCCATAAGCCATATTGGCGGCGACCTCCTTTTGGCTGCTCAATAATGTATCAACTCTGACTATGCCGGCACGGCGTAGATATGGCAGAAGAGATAAATCAAGCTGGTGACACTTGTCCGGTTCACAGCAATCATACCATAGATAATTCCTGCCGTCGGCGCTCGACAACAGTATCGCCCTGTCCGGTCCGCAATCGATAAAGGTCAACGATGCGTCACGCTTGCCGTATAAGTACGACGTCCAGATCAGCACACCGGCTGCCCCCAATCCCACAATCCCAGCTTTGAAACTGAATCTCCTGAAAAATATCAACTGAGAGAAAAAGTAGATAGCCGCGAAATATAAGAACACCCCTGCCTGTGACGGCGGATTAACTGCCAATATGGCCCCCGGAAGGGATTTGAAAAAGGAAAGCAATGGCACCACCAACGACAGGCAGATGTCAAGCGGTATCGAACAGATTCGAGCAGCCGCCTCGCCCAGAAACAGAAACGGCAAAAACAACAAGCCGCCGATCGTCAAAATACCGGCCATAAAAGCCATCGGGAAATTGGCCAAAAGCCCCATCAGGGGAAGGCGATCGAAATAATACGCCGTCAGCGGGAGAACCGCCGATTGCGCAGCCAAAGTGACCGCAAAAACAGATCCCAATCCATACAGCAACTTTGCCGGACCACCTTGCGGACGGCCAAACAGCCTGCCAAACAAGGGAACCCCGTAAATTATCCCGCCCGCCGCCAACATCGAAAGCTGAAACCCGACATTGAACAACCAGAGCGGCTTTATTATCAGCAAAATCAGACCGGCCAAACCAAGCAGACCGAGATAGTCCGGATTTTTGCCCCGTCCGAATCCGATCAAGCCGACCACCGCCATTACTGTCGCTCTGGCCACCGATGGTTCATTGCGGGTCAAGAAACTGAAAGCCACCAGAACGGCAAGCGTTATAACGACCCGCATCCTCCGCCCTAATCCCTTGAATATCCAGAGGCAGAAACCGGCCACGATAGCTACGTTCGATCCGGATACGGCCATCAGGTGCAAAGTCCCCGTATCCGAAAAAAGCCGGGCTATTTCATCGGGAATCCCCCTTCGCTCGCCCAGAACGAACCCGCCGAGTAATGCGGACTTGACCGGACCGAGATGGCGGGCGTAGCCATCGAGCAGATATTCCCTCAGCGGCGCGATGACCTTGTTGATAAAAAGCCGATCGGGGCTTCGCCAGGTCGCTTCGTTCCGCTCGATAGCGATCGCATTCGGATCAGCCAGGACCATCATGGCGAAAATTTCGCGATTGTTCAGATATCCGGCGTAATCGAATCCGCCCGGAATACGGCTTTCCCCGGGAGCGAACAACGACCCGGAAAATCTGATACGGTCGCCGAAAGAAAATCTCGACGTCGGCT
The DNA here is from genome assembly GCA_964535765.1 of uncultured Ignavibacteria bacterium. Taxonomy (GTDB): domain Bacteria; phylum Zixibacteria; class MSB-5A5; order UBA10806; family 4484-95; genus JBBIRK01. Next base: position 1,526 of record CAZHVC010000181.1, read on the forward strand.
CGGCTATTTTGACGATCATCCTGCCGGATGAGGCGAACGCCCGGCGCCGCCAGGTGATTGAATCGACCTCAACCGTCAAATAGGTCTTCTCCGGCCTCAGATCGGGTTCCTCCTCGATCCGGCCGCAGATTTCCACTTTTCCCCCGGAGCCGGCGATCCGGGAAATATGCGTCGGCGGAAAACCGGTGACCGCCGCCTGATACTGGCAAACCCCAACCGTAATTACCGCCAAAAACAACAAGCGCTTGGCCGCTGTCGCATGGTTTTTCAAATGCAGCGCCAGCGCGGCGATTGCCATGACAATCGCCGGAGCGAGGAAATGATAGGGCCTCTCAGGCAGAATCGTTCCCAAATAGATGCCGGTGGAGTAAAACCCGAAAACCGTCAGGGCGGGACGACGGGTGAACAAGCCGCCTTCCGTTATTTCAAGTGCGGCCCCGGAATGTTTCGGCCGGACTGCCCGATCGCTCACGATCCTTGCTTCCGTTCCCCTTGCGAAAACTCATAATCTTCCGGACAGGTCGATTTCCAGCGGCGATGAGACCAGAGATACTGGTCGGGAAATCGCCGAATATAATCAGCGAGAATATCGTTGCAAACCTGGGTCAGGCGCCTGATATCCTCCTCTTTGTCGCCGCTCGGTTCGATCGCCAACGGCCCTTCCAAATAAAGAACATGCTCGTCCAAACCGGTCCGCACGAAATTGCCGACAAAGATCGGACAACCAGTTTTCAGGGCGAAGGCCGCTGGTCCTTTGGCGGTCGAGGCCGGTCTGCCCAGAAAGTCGATTATCACCCCATCGCCGCCGGCGTCTTGATCGGCCAGCATAGCCACCCCTCGACCTCTTTTCAGCGCCCCGAACACTCCTCTGGCGGCCACCCCGATCTCGATCAGCCCGATTCCGAACAGCGATCGATGCTTGTTCATCAAACTATTCACCCGGCGATTGCTCTGAATTCCCACCAGAAAATCGATCGGCAGCCCGCTTTGCGCCAAAAACGCCCCTACCAATTCCCAGCTCCCGAAATGTCCCGAAAAAAGAACAGCGCCGCGGCCGCTCTGGAAATGCTGCCGCAGCCGGTCGCCGCCGACAATTTTGATTTTTTTCGATAAATCACTCTTGGCGAATCGCGGGAACAAGGCGAATTCGATCAGACTGCGGGCGAAATTTATATATGATCGGCGACCGATTCGTCGCAGCTCGCCCTCGCCGAATTTCCCCCCCAGACTTCTTTTCAGATTCACCATGGTAACCCGGCGTCGATAGCGCACGATCGTAAACAAAAACCATCCCAGAATGTCCCCGATTAGCAGAGCCGCCCGAACCGGCAGGATATTGACCAAAAAAATTATCGAACGCAGAGCCGCGTATTCAATCAGATGGCGTATATTCTTGGCCGTCATGACGCAACTTCTCCAGCCGTTCCCATTCTTTGAGCTTGCGGCGCGATTGAATCTTTTTTATGGCGTAAATAAGCAGGAAAAAAACGGGCAGAGCCAGAAACAACAATTGAGAATCGAAAATAAACAACACGAATCGATACTTCCGCGTCGTTTCCGATTGCCACTTGTTCACCCATTCCAGATAACGATAGCCGGTGAGGTTGAAAAAGGTGCCGTAAAAATCGCCCGATTGGCGATAGCTTTCGAAAAAAGGCGCGTAAAAATCGATCCCGAAATCATGGGTCAGGGCGACCACCGCCTGATAAGATTGGGCATAGGCAAGAGCGGCTTTGGCGCTGCCGAACCAGTTGACGCTTTCCAGGGAAATCAAGGGGAGAAGCCCGCTGCCCCAGACGGCGCGGGTCAGCAGCACATCCTGCGAAATCCGCCATTCCCCGGAAAGCATCTGACACAGTCCCTCCTCGAACCAGCGCGGCAACCATCTTCCGCCGCAGGCCTTATCGATTGCCAGATGACAAAGTTCGTGTCCGAGCAGTTCATCGAGGGTCTTGCCGCCGGGAAATTGTTCGGGCGGCCTGATTATTATCAAAGCGCGCTCCTTCAGGGCCGCAGCCGCCCCCCAATCGGGAAAATCGTTTCCGACAAGTTCGCTGAATCGGCGCTGATCGTCGGCGATCACCACCCTAACCGTATCGGTCAATTCGATAGCGAAAACCGAACTTAACTTATCCAGGTGGCGCTCAAGATAAGTTTGAACGTTCCGGCTCTGATCCGGCGGCGACTCAATAAGAAATACGGCCGCCGAACACAGCTGCAGCGGAAAAGCAAGCGCCGACAACAAGGCAAAAGGCAACGGACAGGAAATCCGCTTAGGCCAATGTATGGGACTCTCCGGGTTTGAGAATCACACATTCACTCCCGAACGGCTTGATCAGGCGGGCGAATTCGGCCGGATCGGCTTTTATCAAATCGAAAGTGCCGTAATGCATCGGTATGGCGATTTTCGGCTGCAGAAACTCGACGGCTTTGGCGGCGTCTCTGGCATCCATGGTGAAAAAACCGCCTATCGGGAGCATGGCCGCATCCAGCCGGTCAAGCTCGCCGATCAGTTTCATGTCCATAAACAAACCGGTGTCGCCCGAATGGTAAACCGTCTTTCCACCCATCCGCACCACGAACCCCACCGGTGCTCCGCCGTAACCGGGATCGTTGCCCAGAGTCGACCCATGATGGGCGATCGTCAGCTTCACCGAACCGAATGGCAGCGAAGCCACCCCGACGATATGCGGACCGACCGTCTTTTTCACACCTTTGGCGGAGCAATACAACGAAAGCTCATAATTCGAAACGACAGTCGCCTCGCTTTTGCGAGCGATTTCGATGGCGTCGCCGAGGTGGTCGCCGTGCCCGTGGGTAAGCAAAATATAATCGACCTTCAAATCGCCGACGCCGATCTTCGCCACCGGGTTGTTGGCGATAAACGGATCGATCACCACTCTATATTTCCCGTCATCGAGCAAAAAACAAGCATGGCCGACAAACGTTAATTTAAGCATGATTCCTCCTTACCATTTATTCACTGAAACGACAAGGCGGGTTCACAAGACGCCATCCGCTGATTCTCCCTGGCAATTATCCCCCCGCCGAGCACGGCATCGCCAGCGTAAAACACGGCCGATTGGCCCGGCGTGATCGCCCGCTGCGGGGTGGCGAATTCGACTGCGGCCGTTTTCGCACCGGTGATTTTGACCGTGCAGTCGGCCGGTTCATGTT
>CAZHVC010000182.1:0-4661 GCA_964535765.1 uncultured Ignavibacteria bacterium
ATTTGCAGGGCGTTTATCATCTACAGATCGGCTTGACGCAGGGGTGACGAAAGCGACTCCATCACCTTCATCGCTATTATGGGATTGCGCCCGACCAGACGGGTGAAATCATCGCGGCTGATTTCCAGTACAACGCATTCGCCTATAGCCCGGGCCGTGGCAAAGCGAGGAGATTCCTCCAGAAGCGACATCTCCCCCAGAAACTCTCCTTTACCGCGCAAGGCCAAACGAAACGAACTACCGGTTGCGGAATCGCTTTTGAGGATCTCCAGCGTTCCTTCTTTGATGATATAGCAGGTGGAGGCGCAGTCGCCCTCGGAAAATAAAATTTCGCCCGGCGAAAGATACTTCTTTTTCGCCACCGCGCTGAGATTGGCGATGACATCCTGCGGCAAATGCCCGAAAATCGGCACTTGCCCGATTAGCAGCTTGGTAGTCTCCGACATAAGAAATTGACCTTGACATTTCAGTTATCGTCATATATTTCATAAACATAACTCTTCGGATGGACGACTGGCGAAAAGAGTTCAAGGAACGGTAACATAATGGAACCGGCAAGCAATGCCGATAGTTGTTGAGAAATTGATTATGATATCGACCGGTAAAAAAAGGAACAGGAAAATCTTTCGGATAGCCGGCGGCTTGACCGCGGGCGCCTCGGTGGGGCTGCTGTTGAGCACGGTTGCAGGCAACTACAGCTCCCAATGCATGATCTTGTGCAATTCCCCGATCGCCATGGCCTATTTCGCCCTGGTCGGGCTATTGCTATCGCTGAGGAAAAGCTGATATGCCGATTTTTGAGTATAAATGTGCTGTTTGCAATGGCAAGTTCGAATCCTTGCGATCGGCTTCAGCAAAAGATCCCGTAATCTGTCCGGTTTGCGGTTCCGATCGTACCATAAAGCTATTTTCCACGTTCGCCGGCAAGACAGCCGGTGATGGCCTTCGCTCGGCCGGTCAGGGATGCCGCAGCGGATCGGGCTTTTCCTGAGCCTCGTAAACGATCCCCGGTTCGGGGAGGCTCGGTATAGCCATCGACACGCGACATCTCTGGCTCACCCATGTTTCTGTTGAAAGTATTCTTTATCGGAGCTATATTGGCGCCATGATAACGGCCCCGGAGAGCGCCAAAATATGAAAGCGCCGTTAAGCTGGGAGGAATATTTCATGATTCTTGCGATTGTGGCCTCCCTCAAATCGAAAGATCCGAGCACGCAGGTGGGGGCGGTGATCGTTGACAATAAAAACCGCCGGGTGATCAGCTCCGGCTACAACGGATTCCCGCGCTATATCGACGACGATCTGTTGCCTATGACCCGGCCAGAAAAGTATCAGTACACCGTCCACGCCGAGCTCAATGCGATTCTCCATGCCCGCCAGGATTTATCCGGCTGTTCCCTCTACGTCAGCGTTTTCCCCTGTTCAGAGTGCATGAAGGCGATAATCCAGACGGGGATAAAACTAGTGGTGTATCTGCACGAGTTATCCGGGGATGATTGGGAAACATCGAAAAGGGCCACCTTGAGGTTGGCCGAATTGGCGGGAATTGAAATAAGGCGATTCGACGGGAAAAACGAAATAATCGATTATCTGGTCGAAAGAGTAAAGGTCCGCCGCCCCTAAAGGAACCGGAAGTTGCACCGAAGCAGATTTATGACGATAAAAAGATCTCCGGAAATAACTTAATCGAGCCGATCTATTGAGCGATGGACTATTTTAGAAGAACAAAAATCGCGGTGATTCTGAAAAACCCCGAGCAGGCCCGCGAAAACGTGATCGTGCTGGGCTGGATCCGGTCGAGGAGCGACAAGCCGAATCTGGTTTTTCTGAGAGTCAACGACGGCAGCAGCCTGGACAGCCTTCAGATAGTCATAGAGAACCCCGATAGATTCCCCGACATAGCCAGGGCAAGGCTGGGGGCGTCGATTCGTCTCGAGGGGAAATTAGTCCCGGTGCCGCAGCGAGAGCACAAGATCGAGCTGCACCCGATGTCTTTGAAAATACTCGGTGATTGTCCGCCCGATTATCCCGTCCAGAACAAAAGGCATACGTTCGAATTTTTGCGCGAAATCGCCCACCTCAGGCCGCGAACCAATACCTTCGGCGTGATGAACCGGTTTCGCAGCAAGATCGCTTTCGCCATCCACAAGTTTTTTCAGGAGCGCGGCTTTTACTATATAGATACGCCGATGATCACCGCCGCCGACTGCGAGGGAGCCGGCCAGCAGTTCCGCGTCACCACTCTCGACCTGAAAAACCTGCCGTTCATCGACGGCGAAATCGATTTCGACAAGGATTTTTTCGGCTGTGAAACTTTCCTCACCGTCTCCGGGCAGCTCGAGGGTGAAACCATGGCCACCGCTTTGGGCGATATTTACACTTTCGGCCCGACGTTCCGGGCGGAGAATTCGAATACCTCGCGTCACCTTTCCGAATTCTGGATGATCGAGCCGGAAATGGCTTTCTGCGAGCTCGAGGAAAACATGCAACTTGCCGGCGAATTTCTGAAATATCTGTTCCGATACGCGCTCGAACAGTGCCCCGAGGAGATGAAATTTTTCAACAGCCGCATCAGCTCCGACAGAATCGCCACGCTCGAAAGCGTGATTCAGACCGATTTCGCCAAATGCTCTTACACCGAGGCGATCGAAATTCTCAAAAAAGCGGGGAGAAAATTCGAATATCCGGTCGAGTGGGGAAGCGATTTGCAGGCCGAGCACGAACGATTCTTGTGCGAAGAGCATTTCAAGGCGCCGGTCATGGTCTATAACTACCCCCGCCGGATCAAGGCTTTTTACATGCGGGTCAACGACGACGAAAAAACCGTCGCCGCCGTCGACATATTGGTGCCGCAAATCGGGGAAATTATCGGCGGCAGCCAACGTGAGGAGCGTTTCGAGGTCTTGCAAGAGCAGATTCGAACTTTCGGCCTGAACGAAAAAGTGCTTGACTGGTATCTGGATTTGCGCCGTTTCGGGACGGTTCCCCATGCCGGCTTCGGCCTCGGGTTCGCCCGGGTCTTGATGTATATGTCCGGCTTGGCCAATATCCGCGACGTCGTGCCGTATCCGCGAGTGCCCCGCTGGGCGAAATTTTAGGGCTGGCAAAATTGACTTGGACTTGCCCCGTCGAATCTTTAATATGGCCGAAGCGGGCGGTTAACTCAGTTGGTTAGAGTACCTGCCTTACACGCAGGGTGTCACAGGTTCGACTCCTGTACCGCCCATTATTATAAGGACGACCGATTGCGCGAAATCTTCGCCCCGATATTGTCAATCAGGTTCAATTCCGATATTGAAATAAATGAACCATCGGGGAAATCATCCTGCGCTGGCAGCGCAAACAGATAAAAAAGCGGGTTGACTTTGACAAAAATCGATTTGGTGGTCGGGGCTCGTCCCAATTTCATGAAGGCGGCCCCTCTTATGGATGCCTTGCAGCGTCGCTCCGACATATTCAGGCCGAGATTGATTCACACCGGCCAGCATTACGATTACGATCTATCCCGGCTATTTTTCGAACAATTGAAAATGAAAGAGCCGGATATTTATCTCGGCGTCGGTTCGGGAACCCAGGCCGAGCAAACGGCCCGCATAATGATCGAACTGGAAAAGGCGTTTTTCGATTCGCGGCCGGATCTGGTGGTGGTTTTCGGCGATGTCAATTCGACCATGGCCGCGGCTATCGTGGCGGCCAAACTCTGGATAAGATTGGCTCATGTCGAGGCCGGCTTGCGCAGTTTCGACAACACCATGCCCGAGGAAATAAATCGAATCGTCACCGACCGCCTGTCGGATTTGCTGTTTGTGACCGAAAAGTCGGGGCTGGAAAATCTAAAAAAAGAGGGCGTCCCCGAGGAGCGCATCTTTTTCACCGGCAATATAATGATCGATTCGCTGGTGAAAAACCTCGAAATCGCCCGACGATCGCCGATAGTCGAAAACCTCGGCCTTACCCCGCGAGGATATGTCGCCCTCACCTTACACCGGCCGGCGAATGTCGACGATCCTTCGGTTTTGAAAAAGCTCATCGAAATCTTGACCCGAATCGGCAGGAAAATACCGATCGTTTTCCCCTGTCACCCGCGCACGCGAAACCGGCTGGAGGAGTTCGGCCTTAAACCGATGATCGATGACCGGGTGATCAAGGTTATCGAGCCGCTCGGCTATATCGATTTCCTGCGGCTTCAGGCCGACTCGAAATTCGTGCTGACCGACTCCGGAGGGGTCCAAGAAGAAACCACTTTCCTGAAAATCCCCTGCATAACGCTGCGCCGGACAACCGAAAGGCCGATCACCTGCGAAGTCGGCAGCAATTTTCTGGTGGGCGACGACTACGATCTTCTTATCAAAACCGCCGATGGCATCCTGGAGGGCAAAATCAAACAGGGGAGAATCCCCGACTTATGGGATGGCCGCACCGCCGAGAGGATCGTCGAAATCTTGGCGCGAAAAAGGTGACGACACTCAAGGCCGAAAAGTCTGCGCCGCGCTCTTGTCAAAACACGCCCCGGCGGCCGCAAAGTCGATCGTTATCTATATGCCTATTTCGGCAATACTGACGTAATGTCGTTATCGAGTCGAAGCGAAGCGAGCCTGTCGAAGGCGGCGCGAGCCCGGCGAAATTCAGGCACCCTGCCGTGAAACCATAGTTACCGATCG
>CAZHVC010000183.1:0-4659 GCA_964535765.1 uncultured Ignavibacteria bacterium
AAATAAAACTTCCCCTCGCCATCCACCAAAAATTCAACCGTCCCGGCATTCACATAACCGCAGGCGCGGGCGGCAGCCACCGCCGCCTCACCCATTCTTCTACGCATGGCTTGGTCGACGATCGGGCTGGGGGCTTCCTCGATGACTTTCTGATGGCGCCGCTGAATCGAGCATTCCCGCTCACCGAGATAGCAGCAGTTTCCGTGAGAATCGGCGAAGACTTGAATCTCTATATGTCTTGGTTCGGCGATATACTTTTCGATATATACCCGGCCGTCTCCGAAAGCCGACCCGGCCTCGGATATAGCCCCCCGCAGAGATCGCTCGATATCGGCCGCGGATTGCACGACCCGCATCCCTTTACCTCCTCCCCCACCGGCGGCCTTGATCAACACCGGCAGCCCGATTTTCTCGATCACTTCTCGGCATTGGCTTTCCGATTCAATCGGTTCGATTGTGCCGGGAACGATCGGGACGCCCGATTTTTGCATGGCCGCGCGGGCAGCCATTTTATCGCCCATCATGGCTATTGCCGAAGCCGGCGGCCCGATGAAGGTCAAACCTGCCTGATTTACCGCCCGGGCGAATTTCGCATTTTCCGATAGGAATCCATAACCGGGATGAATCGCCAGCGCCCCGGTCGATTCGGCCGCCTTTATGATTTTTTCCGCCACCAGATAGGATTGGGCGGACGGCTCCGGGCCGATACAGATGGCCTCATCGGCAAGAGCCACATGCCGCGAATAGCGGTCGGCCTCCGAATAAACCGCCACCGCCTTTATGCCGAGATCGCGGCAGGCCCGGACAATTCTGACCGCTATCTCGCCGCGATTGGCAATAAGGATTTTGCTGAATCTCGGTAACTCAGGTTTCGTCTTTTTCATAAACGGCGATCATGTTACCGTAAAGCGACTCCAATCCAAGAAACCGTATCAATTTATACATAAAAAACGATCCATAAAAGAAAATTTTCGAATTATAAAGTATATCCTCGACCAGATACAACTTTTTCGGCCGAAGATCATCGATAATTCGGAACAGGCGTTTCGGGGTATTGATTCTGTAATAAGTCTTGTATATCCCCGATGGAGGATCGCCGAACAGGATCCGATATAGCGGTACTTTTACGAAAAGGGGGATGAACCTCGATAAAATCAACAAGGGATTTCGGCAATTCGTCGTTTGAATGATAAGCCTGCCTCCCGGCCGAAGAATGCGTCCAGCTTCCCTGAGCGCCAATTCCGGCTCGGCCAGGTGTTCAAATGTATATCGGCTGGTAATGAAATCGAAGCTATTATCTTTAAGCGGCAACCGGTGAATATCGGCTATGCAGTAGGCGGTATGTTCATCTATAAAAACGTCATCCGGCTTTTGCTTATCGATTCCCAACGCGAAATCGGCGCCGGGCTGTTCTTTGATAATCGTATTCGCGCCTGCGCCGAGGTCGAGCCATAAGGGTTTATCCTTTAACTTTTCGAGAATCAATTCCGTATATATTTCCCAACTGAATTTATAGTTGGGGAAGGCATCGGCGATCGCCTTTCTGTATTTTCCCGGCTCAGCCATCGGTTATTTGCCGACTGCACGTTAATAAGCAATCATCGGCGGAGATTTCCGGCAAATACGCATAAGGATAATCAATATTGGGGAGATTCGACTAATCTAGCCGTTGGCCAAGCGGCAAACGCTCCATTCATGCTTTCGATTCCGGAAGTGCGGCGATTTGTAATTTATATGCCGCCACCTTTTCCGCATGTTCCTCGATATGACTGGTAATCAGTGTGCGAAGCCATCGCGGCAACCCTCCCCGTTTGTTGATTTCGCTTTCCGGCACGGATTTTATGTTTTCGATTATGCCGCCATGAACGGATTTCAGGCGCTCGATAGCTTTGGTTGTCGACCAGCGTCGGCGCGAATTGATCGTTTCCTGATTGAATTTATCGAGATCGTCTATATGCGACCAGTCCGGTTCGATCCCTATTTTCCAGATCTCGAACGCTCCGGCCGCTTCCTCTTCCCAGATCGCCAGATGAAGAATTATATCTTTGATCGACCATTCGCCGATCGCTTTCGGTTTTGTCAACGCCTCCTGCGGAAAGTCGCTGATTAACTCGAGAAAGGCGGTAATCGATCTATTGGCCGCTTCTATCACCTCAGTAATCACCAGCTGTCCCTCCATCGCTGAAAGCCGTCTGCTACGGCAAATATATGCAATCAGGAATTCAAGGCAATAGATTTAATCTTTCCCGAACGATAGCCTGTCCGTCGGAATTAAATCTGGGATTGCCGTTGCCTGGAAGTTATATTATAATAATCCAACGTTAATTAGGCTGACGTTAATTGGGCTGATAATTGTCGGTGAATCTCAATCGGGGAAGGTCAACAATGAGGTTAGGCGATATCGAACTTATTTCCATTTTCGAAAATTATTTCAAACTCGACGGCGGGGCGATGTTTGGAGTGATCCCCAAATCCATGTGGAGCAAAATCTGCCCGGCCGATGACAATAACTTGATAAGGCTTGATATCAACCCGATGATAATCAAGGCCGGAAAAGAGCTGATAGTGGTCGACGCCGGTTTCGGGGATGTGCTGAACGAACGCCAATTGAAAATCTACAATCTCGGCGGGCCGACCAGATGGCCGCAGGAACTTGAAAAGAATTCAATAAAGCCGGAGGATGTGACGGCCGTGATATTTACTCATCTTCACGCCGATCACGCCATGGGTGCGCTGAAACGCGAAAAGGACGGCCGACTGGGCTTGCGCTTTCCCAACGCAAAGTATTTCGTTCAGAAACGCGAATGGCAGGATGCCATGAACCCCAACGAAAGGACTGCCGCGACTTACTTGGTTGACAACTTGAAATTATTCGAACAATCGGGCGGATTGGAGCTGCTCGATGGCGATACCAAGTTGTTTCCCGGAATATCGGTGATGGTAATCGGCGGACATACGCCGGGGATGCAGGGGGTTTTAATCGACGGCGGCGGACAGAGAACCATCTATCCAGGTGATCTGATGCCGCTGACGGCCCATATGCGGACGGCCTACGTGGCCGCCGTCGATCTAGATCCAACGACGACTATCGAGCGGAAACGCTGGCTCAACGAACGGATGCTTAAAGATGACTGGATACTCGCTTTCGATCACGATATCGATTTCAAATTCGCGAAATTCAAGGAAGATGAAAACGGCAAAATAGTGCCGGTGAAAGTGGAATAAAATACTCAAGGCGGGCTACCGGCTGAATTCAGCCGCCAACGGAAATTTGATCGGGTAATTTTTCGAGAGGCGTGAAAGTGAACCTTGAAGAAAGAATCAAATTGCTGCAACAGATGAGGCAGGCGGCCCTTGAAGGCGGCGGCGCGAGCCGAATCGAAGCGCAGCACAAAAAGGGAAAATTGACGGCCCGGGAAAGACTGGATATTCTGCTGGACGACGACTCATTCGAAGAATTCGACATGTTCGTCACCCACCGCAGTGTCGAGTTCGATATGGATAAGGAAAAATATCTCGGCGACGGCGTGGTTACGGGAAAGGGATTAATCGACGGGCGACCGGTGTTCGTTTTCAGCCAGGATTTCACCGTTTTCGGAGGGACTTTATCCGAGGCGTTTGCCGAAAAAATCTGCAAAATAATGGATATGGCGGCAAAAGTGGGAGCGCCGGTGATCGGTCTGAACGATTCCGGCGGCGCCCGCATTCAAGAGGGCGTGGTATCGCTGGGCGGTTACGCCGAGATATTTTTGCGCAACACCCTTTATTCCGGCGTCATTCCCCAAATATCGGTGATCCTTGGGCCATGCGCCGGCGGTGCGGTATATTCGCCGGCGATAACCGATTTTACGATCATGGTCAAAGGGACGTCATTCATGTTCGTCACCGGACCGAATGTTGTGAAAACAGTGACCCATGAGGAAGTCACTTTCGACCAGTTAGGCGGCGCGGAAGTGCACTCATCGAGATCGGGTGTATCGCATTTCGCCTGCGAAAACGAAGTGGAAGCGCTTCAACTGACAAGAAGATTGCTCAGTTTCATGCCGCAGAATAATCTTGACGATCCTCCCCTCGTCGAATGCACCGACCCGATCGATCGCGCCGATGAATCGCTCAACATTCTGGTGCCGGAAAATCCGAATAAGCCGTATGATATGAAAGATGTCATCGCCAAAATCGTCGATGACGGCGATTTTCTTGAAGTGCAGCCTGATTACGCCCCGAATATAATTATCGGTTTTGCCAGACTCGGCGGTCAATCCGTCGGAATCGTAGCCAATCAGCCCGCCCATCTTGCCGGCGTGCTCGATATCGATAGCTCCATAAAGGGCGCCCGATTCGTTCGTTTTTGTGATTGTTTCAATATCCCTTTGGTTACCTTTGAGGACGTGCCGGGATTTCTGCCAGGCCTCGGACAGGAGCATGGCGGCATAATCAAGCACGGAGCAAAACTGCTTTATGCTTATTGCGAAGCCACCGTGCCCAAGTTGACCGTGATCACCAGAAAAGCATACGGCGGCGCCTACGATGTCATGTCGTCGAAACATATCCGCGGCGACATCAATTACGCTTGGCCGACAGCCGAGATCGCCGTGATGGGTCCGAAAGGGGCGGCGGAGATCATTTTCAAAAAGGAAATCGCCTCAGCCCCTGACCCCG
>CAZHVC010000184.1:0-4645 GCA_964535765.1 uncultured Ignavibacteria bacterium
CATGCATGCCGCATCGTCGTCGGCGATTTTTCGGGGAATGCGGATTCGTTGGTTTTCTATCTTAAAAAGGCCGAACTCGAGCCGCCGCCGCTCCGGAGGCTGGTTCAAAGCGGGGCGGCGATCACTCTTGAAATGGATCGACTGCCGCCCGAACAGGATATTGAATTGCAGTTCTGCGCCGATCCGGCGGGGCGATACGTGAGACTCGATACGCGATTGAACGGATCGGCGGGTCAAGTGCGATTTTCAGGCGGCGGTTCGGCCGGAACTTATCGGATACGGACTCGCGACAATAGGGGTAAGAGCAGCCGCTGGATTTATTTCCCGGCCGATCCGAAAGAAAACGAATTCGTTTGTTTTGCGGATTATCTGGCGGTCGTGGCCGACCGGGCGCAGGAACTCCGCCTGAATGGAACCAACCTTGCGGACGAAAAATTCGGTTTATTTGATATCAACCGGCGCCTTCTTCAGGGTTTGATACCGCTTTCTCCCCGGACCGACAGGATCGATATTACCGACGCAAATGGCGGCACCGTTTTTTCGGCCTGTTTGGTTGGAGGAGACGAGATAGTTCATTCGGCGGATTCGCTTGTCCGGCTGTCGATCGCCGAGCGCAATTTATACGGCCGGTCTCCGGTTCGCTTAACCGGTCTGGTTGAAAAAAGGGGGCGCCATACCTTTCGTATCGAACCCGAAGAGCTGATTTTTCTGGATAACATCGCAGTCACGATCAAAATCCCCGATTCGATTTCTTCGTCTGATAAAATGGGCCTTTACAGAATCAAGCCGAACGATGACAAGCCGGTTTTCCTGACCCGGCTTGACTCCTCGGAAAAAGAGTTTTACGTTAATTCCGGTGGAAGTTTCGCCCTTATCGAGGATCGTAGGCCGCCATTGATTTCGGGTTTAAGTCCGGCGCAAGGGAAGGCCGTGCGATCGGCTACTCCTTTAATTCAATGTCGAATCTCGGACGACCTTTCCGGTTTCAGCCGGGAATCGCAGTTGGAGATGAAAATCGACGACCTCTGGGTGCCTGCTGATTATGATATCACCACCGAAACCTACACCTATCGGATAGAATCGCCGCTGCGCCCGGGGGAACATCTTATCTCTATCAAAGCCACCGATAATCAAGGCAACACGAGAACCGTGGCGGCGAAATTCACCGTGCTCGGAAAGTATTGATGCTTCCGCTCAAAGACGATATCCCCTCCCGGCGCGTCCCGCTTATCACCGTGGGATTGATATTGCTCAATGTTGCCGTTTTCGTCTATCAGCAAATGCTTGGGCCGTTCCAGGAAAGTTTTATCTGGAAGTTCGGCGCCGTGGCAAGGTCGATCGTGACTTTCAGTCCAATTCATCCCGATTCGACCCCTTTTCCGCCGCTTACTCTGATTACGGCTCAATTTTTACATGGCGGTTTCATGCACCTTGCCGGAAATATGCTTTTTTTGTGGATATTCGGCGATAACGTCGAGGATCGTCTCGGGCATTTCCGATTTCTGGTGTTCTATATTTGTTGCGGCGTTCTGGCGATATTGGCGCAGGTGATCATCTCGCCCGGCGCCGAAGTGCCGATTATTGGAGCATCGGGAGCGATTGCCGGCGTGATGGGAGCATACCTTATCAGATTTCCCCAGGCTCGGATTTATACCCTGATCTTCGTTTTTTTCTTCGTCAGAATCGTGAGTGTTCCCGCCCTGATTTTTTTGGGTTTCTGGTTTATATTTCAACTTCTCGTAGGGGCGCCGTCCATAGGCGATTCGGGCGGTGGGGTGGCCTATTTCGCCCACATAGGCGGTTTTTTGTCCGGCATGGTTCTTTTCAAAATATTGGAAAAAGATTGAACCGGCCGGACCGAGGCATATGTTTATCGATATGAGCATCGATCGCAAAAGAAGATGTGAGCGCTGCGGCAGGCGGCTGCGGAAAGGCGGAGACAATTATCTGCTGAAATTGGCGGTCGTATCGGATTTCGATGGTTATCTTGATCCGAAGATCTGGCACAAATCGCCGGCGGAGTTGATCGAACAGATCGAGCGGTCGCCGCTGACCGAACAGGAGCTCGAAGAACAGGTTTTCTTTACTCTCGATAAGAAGATCTGTCTGGAATGCCGTAACTCTATAGTGACGTTTCTGAAAGGATCCGAAGGCGATGAGTAGTTCTGATTTCGTGCACCTGCATAATCATACTATGTACTCGCTGCTCGACGGGGCTATTAAGATTCCGCAAATGCTCTCCCTGGCGGCCGAAATGGGGATGAAATCCCTGACCATCACCGACCATGGAAATTTATTCGGAGCCATCGAGTTTTATACCCAGGCTCTGAAGAATCGGATAAACCCTATTATCGGAATAGAGACCTATATCGTCCCTGGTGATTGCCGCTATAAGAAGCCGGTCCCCGGTGTACCAGAAAGCGGTTATCACTTGATCTTGCTGGCCAAAAACGAGCAGGGGTACAAAAATTTGCTCGAATTGTCCTCGCTTGCCTACCTCGAAGGGTTCTATTTCAAGCCCAGAATCGATAAAAACGAGCTGGCCAGGCATGCCGAAGGGTTGATTTGTCTCAGCGCCTGCCTGAAAGGCGAAGTCGCCGCGGCCGCCCTGAACGGCGACGAGGAGAAACTGGGTGAGGTGATCGAAAGTTATTTGAAAATTTTCGATAAGAACGACTTTTTTCTGGAAATACAAGATCACGGTCTGGCCGAGGAGATGGCGGTAAGGTCGGTCCTCAAACGGGCGGCCCACAAATTCGGTTTGGGTCTGGTGGCCACCAACGATTGCCATTATCTCCGGCAGGAACACCATCTTGCCCACGATGCCCTTTTGTGCCTGCAAACCGGCAAGGTCGTCGCCGATAAGGAGCGAATGCGTTATCCCACCGACCAGCTTTATTTCAAATCGGCGACCCAGATGAAAGAGCTTTTTGCGGATGTTCCCGAGGCGATCGAAAACACCCTGAAAATAGCCGAACGTTGCAATTTGAAAATCCCCCTGCATCAGAACCTGGTGCCGAAATTTCCCCTGCCGGCCGGCTATGATTCGCCCGATCAGTACCTCGAAGTCGTTGCCGGCGAAGGTCTTGCCCGACGTTATAAATCGATTACTCCGGAGCTGCAAAAGCGGTTCGAATACGAGCTGAGCGTGATCCGTCAGATGGGATATTCGGGATATTTCCTGATAGTCAAGGATTTTATCGATTACGCCCGGAAAATCGGTGTTTCCGTCGGGCCGGGCAGAGGTTCGGCCGCCGGTTCGCTGATATCCTATTGTCTGGGTATCACCGATATCGATCCGATCCGCTACAGCCTATTGTTCGAGCGGTTTCTTAATCCCGAACGCGTTTCCATGCCCGATATCGACATCGATTTCTCCGACCGCAAGCGCGATCAGGTGATCGAATACGTGACTAATAAGTACGGCCGCGAAAACGTGGCCCAGATTATCACCTTCGGGACCATGGCTGCCAGAGCGGCGGTTCGTGACGTCGGCCGGGTGCTGGGCATCCCTTACGGACAGATGGATCGCGTGGCCAAGATGATTCCCGATGAAAACGCCATGAGCCTGGAACGCGCTCTCGAGCTTTCGACCGATCTGCGCGATGAAAAAGTCAAGAATCCGGATATTGCCAGAGTTATCGACTATGCGATGGTGCTTGAGGGACTTGCCCGGCACGCCTCGACTCACGCCGCCGGCGTCGTCATTGCGCCGGCCCCCCTGACCAAGTTCGTGCCGCTTTATCGTTCGAACAAGGATGAGATCACCACCCAGTTTGACATGCGTTGGATCGAGGAAATCGGTTTGGTCAAAATGGATTTCCTTGGCTTGCGTACGCTTACCGTGATCGAGGACACGCTGGCGGAAGTCAGGCGGAACAAGGGTATCGAGATCGATCTGGATTCGGTGCCGATTGACGATCAGGAAGTTTATCGGCTTTTCGCCACGGGCCGCACTATCGGCGTCTTTCAATTCGAGTCGGCCGGAATGCGCGATTATCTGCGCAAGCTGAATCCGACCTGTATCGACGATCTGATCGCCATGAATGCGCTCTACCGCCCTGGGCCGCTCGATTCGGGCATGATCAATGTCTATATCAGATGCAAAAGAGGCGAAGAAAAGATCAAGTACGAGCATCCGCTGCTTGAGCCGATCCTGAAAGATACCTACGGCGTCATCGTGTTTCAGGAACAGGTGTTGAAAATCGCCCAGGAATTGGCGGGATATTCGCTGGGCAAGGCCGATATCCTGCGCAAGGCCATGGGGAAAAAACAGGCCGACGTCATGGCGGCCCAAAAAGCGGAATTTATCGAGGGGGCGATCAAGCGAGGCATTCCCAGAGAAACGGCCGAGAAAGTGTTCGATCAGATCGAGACATTCGGCCGTTATGGTTTCGTCAAAGCCCATTCCACCGGATATGCGATCATCGCCTACAAGACCGCCTGGCTGAAATGCCATTTCCCTCATGAATTCTTGGCCGCCTCCATGACCTCCGAAATGAACGATGCCTCGAGAATCATGCTCTTCCGCAAGGAATGTCAGGAAATGGGGATCGAACTGCTGCCACCCGATGTCAATCGAAGCCGGACCTATTTTTGCGTCGAAAACGACCGCATTCTTTTCGGTTTGGCCGGAGTCAAGAAC
>CAZHVC010000185.1:0-4620 GCA_964535765.1 uncultured Ignavibacteria bacterium
GTCATCCGGCGAGAGGTCCCACTTCACGATCAATCCATGACCGGCGTCGTTCGGCTTATCGACGACTCGCACGTTTACCGGCGGCCGCGGTGCGGGCGGGCCTGTCGTATCGGCGGCCGACGATTGGGGAACCTGTGCCCACGACGCCGAACCGGAAAACAGCAATCCGAAAAGGACAGCCAGAATTCCGATTGCGCCGGAGTCTCTTTGTCGGTTCTTCATCAATACTACCTCCGTCTGTATCTATTGCTGAGTGCAAATTCCTTGATTTTGCCGTCCTGCTTTTTGGCCGATTCCAGGAAATTATCGAGGTATTCGCGCCAGCCATCACGCAGCGCCTCGATTTCATCCTCCCGGAAAAGAATCCTGACGAACGTTTCGAGCCGCTGGCTTGCCGAATACAACTCATTGAATCTGCTCCACCCGTAATTCTTGATCAGATAATCGACCACAAACGACCCCACGACCGAATAGTAACTCACATCGGATCGGAACAGCTCGGGATCGAAAAGCAGAGCGAAGTCGGGCAATGAGTCAAGTCTTCCCGACTGGGCGGCCAGCAAGCGGACGACCTCCGGTGTATGGCCGTCGTCTCCCCAGAAATAAACGGCCAAGCCGTATTTTATCAGCGGCACCTCGTAAGAATCGTGCCCATAGCGGCGGTAAGCGAGAATCGGCACCAGCCCGACGGCGATCTGCCGCGCCTGCAACAGCGGCATATTGGGCGGCAAAGGCCGATTTTGATAGGCGAAAACAAGCGCCGCCCCGGCCGGATAGAACCACATCCGCCTTTGAAATCTGCTGCCGGATAACTTTTCCACCTCGGCGGGAGACTCGGCCAGATAGATTGTGATCGGCGCATCGTCACTCACCTCAAGCATCGTTTTGGTATGCGCAAACATCGTGCGCAACGGCTCATAAAAATCGGCCCCCGGCATTTTCCCGGCGGGGGCTTTTATGATCAATCCGTCGAGCACACCGATTTCCCATTCGTCGCAGTAATAATCTGGGGGATTGACCAGTTTCCATCCTTTCGAATTCAAAAGGTGATAGGTCAGGGATACTTTCTGATTCGCTGAATCGGAAAGTATCACTTCAAAGCGCGCCCGTTTATCCGAGATTTCGATTTCCTCGATTTTCCGATCGAGGGAAGCATAAGCTCTGGCCAGCGTATCGTCGGGCGGCGCGAAATGCCAGTCGGCCGGAGCCTCCGGCGGTCCGGGATTTAGCCAGTGCCGGTTGGCCTTCGCCGGTCCATAACGCTCAAGGTCGTCCCAGTATCCCTCGAGGGCTTGCCGGGGGGAGCCTTTCGAGCAGCCGTCGGCCGACAGCATGGCCGCCGCCATCAAAAAAATAAAACCGGTGATTTTGAACGCGTTCATGATAAGTCGTTTCCCCGCCGGATCAAAAGCGGCGGTCGCTTAAAAATCAGAGGTAAGCCGGAACGCACAATCACCACCGCCGCCGATGAAATTCAATAGCCGACCCTTCATATTTGCACAAAGACGACTGCATCACCTGCCGATTATCCCCAGCCAGTCGGCCAACAAATATTGGAATCTGCCGACAAGCAGCGAAATTCGAGCCATCACAGTATAGCCGAAACCGGCGCCGAAAGTCATCATCAAAACCCAAATCCCGATCCGGCTCGCCGCACCGATCGCCCCTTTGTGCTCTTTGGAAAAGAAAAAATAGACCAGCCCGCAAAGAAGCCCGCCGATCAATATGGTATTCGACAGGCTTTCAAGCATATTCAGCGATCCCTTTTCGAAAACGATAAGCGGAATCATCGAGTTCTGGACCTGCCCGATAAAATCGGAACGTAGATAGCGCACCAGATTCAAGCCGGCGGTTGTCCCCACGATAAAGGAAAGGGCCCAGCGGGAAACCCAACCGATTCTGGGAAAAAGACGTAAAAGCAGGATAATGCCGAGCACGGCGGCGATCAGGTAATGGTATTCCGGTTCCCTGTCGGCCAGGGACGGCAGAACAAAACGAACGCCCTCGGGATAAATTTTGGCGATAAGGTTGGGAAAGAGCGTTCCCCAGATTCCTATCACCATCCAGTATGCCGCCGAAACACCGACAAACAGATGTTCGGCGAATTTGTAAAAAACGTTGTCTTTATAGAGAAACGACAATATCGACAGCGTCAGCAGGGCGCCGATCCAAGTCCAGATATCAGCCATGAACCCGCCCTCGTTCGGCAAGTGAACGTTCGACAAAGAAGGTGATATTGCCGATTATGATGAACAACATGATAACGATATGGGCGATGGCTTGCGGTCCCATCATCTTTATTCCCGGCTGCGATCTGTTTTCGTAAACACGATAATGCTTTTTGAGTTCCGACTCATATTCGGCGGCGCCTTTGATCCCGCCCATCAGACCGACGAGCTGATTGGGCCAATAGGGATACAGAAGCGGCGCCTGCACCGCCGTCGATCCGCCGGCTACGGGAATGTTCCCGGGATCACCGGCGAAAAGAACCCATTCTTTGATTCCGGGCGAGCCGCCGCCGAGACTGATTATCAGATCGAAACCGGTGAGATTGCGCAGCGCTCTCATCATTTCGATATCATCGATAAAGGTCCCATGCACATCGGTGGAATACATTTTCTTCATATCGGTGAGCAGTACATTGATCAGCCCCTCGTTGCCGGCTTTGTAACCGAGATTCACGTAGTCGATCCCATAGCGTCTATCGGGAAACTCGCGCACCTGCACCGAATCGACCGTATATGTGGTCAGGTTCTGCCCGGTAGCCCAAAGACACATATAGTAAATTTTCATTTTTCTTTCGTTGAGGTGGCGGATAAGGGCGTTGGTCATCGGCTGGATTTCGGGGAAAGTCGAGGGGCCGTAATCAAGCGATACCAATACCCGCGAACCCTCGGGCAGCGACTCGATCTTATCGAATATATTTTTGACTATCGGGCTGGCTTTCTCGGTGAAAGTTATGTTGAAAATCAGCGGGATAACAACCGAAAGGGCGATGAACAGAAAAATCACCCGGCGATCGATGTTCTTGAAGCGCCAAATGATTTTCATCCCTTGCCCCCTTCCGATCCGATATAGCCGCGCTCGATTCCCAGAATCACCCGCAAAGACATCGATACCACTCCTAACGATATGCCGATCATAATCGCCCTCTGGCCGGCCAGATTGGGGATAGCCATAATCCAGTTGGCCAGATTGGGCACGTGGAAAAACGACAGCCACGGGGGTAACCAGGCGGTGGCGTAATTGCCTATCGGAGTGCGGCCGAGCAGCACGATGAAGGCGGTGATAAGCAATATGGTGGCTTCCTTATTTTTCGCCCGGAAAGCCCGGTAGGAGGCCGAGGCCACAAAAAAAGCCAGTATGGAAAACATGGTGGCCTGCAAGGGGGTGAAAACGAAATCGTAAATATTCGTGAACAACGACCCGGGAGCGGTGACATCGCCGCGGATACCGTTTACGTTGCCGATTTTGAAAGCGCCGGCAATCAAAGTGACAAAAAAGCCGAGCACCGTGACGATCGAAAACTGCCACCCTTTGACCCGGCGATAAATTTTGTCACCGTGGACCCGGAGAAGATTTCCGCCGCCGAGAATAAAAGCGAAGACGGCTATGATATCGAAAAAAACTGAGAAATCCTCGCCGAGACGGCCGAAAGGAGGATGCGGTATGAATACCGAAACGACCAGCACCGCCCCCACTATTCCGGTGATAAGGACCGGCAGTTGCCGCTTCATCCGACTCCCGTTTCCGGCACAGCGGACGAAACCGCCGTCTCATCAGCCGATACCGGCGATTTCCTGAAAATCATTTTCGACCTCGCTATTTCCGCTTCGCCAATGTTCAAATCACGATTCCTTTCAATTCAACGAAAACACTCCCAGCAAAAACCGGCGGATCGAATCAAAAAAGCCGAGGCCGGAAAGCGAATAGGCGGTGGCCGCAAGCGAACCGGCCAGAATCGCCGTCATGGCGATAAATTTCCCCACGTCCTGCCCTTTCAAACTGCCGAGCTGTTTGGGCTCGTTGGAAAGATAGGCGCTGGCCGCAAAAAGCTCTTCGCCTATCAGCGTATAATCACAGGCGGCCACGAAAAAAGGCAACTGGGCGGGCATGGCCGTGCCGGCGATCTGGATCGCCCCGATCGAATTGCCGGTTTCGGCGAAAATCAGACTCTCGGCGAAAAAAGATCCCATATAAAAACAGGTTGCCGGCCGCTCCCGCACCATTATGCCATCGACTGCAGCCACGTAACCGAATTGCTCATCGGTCAAATAGTAAACGAAATCGTCCGAATAAGCGTCGATCCGACCGGCGGCGGCATAGGCCTCTTTGATCGTTTCCCGCGCCGTAGTCATGACGATGGACCGGGAAACCGGCATATTGATTTTTATGTCATATTCGGCGATCGTCCTGGCGACGCGTCCGAGGATGGTGATTCCGGCGATAGTCTGAACGTCATCCATATCGCGGATTCCCGGAATAAACAAAATCGGCCGGCCCATCTCGGTCGCCCGGCCGATAGCTTCGTCTATGGCTTGCAGACCGGCGATTTTCCTGAGAAACAGCTTCTTCCCCTTCTGAGCATGGTAAATAAAATAGATGACCGAACCGCAAATG
>CAZHVC010000186.1:0-4604 GCA_964535765.1 uncultured Ignavibacteria bacterium
GATAAAATAACGGCCTGTTCCGGCATATCAAATCCTCCCCGGCGAATATTCTCGCAAATCAGTTAAAAAATTTATCATACTTGTCAGAAAACGTCGGCGTTGCAACGGCAGACGCCATGATCGCTTCCGAAGATGGCCGGTCGTCGTTGCAATTTGCTTCATCTCCCAGGCGTCTCATTTTTAGTGTTATACAAAAATGCAATCGCTTTTTCACGATGTCAAGGGGAGTTTGGAGGGAATCCGCCGTAAACCCATTCCGAATCAGCGTTGAGGCTCGCCTGCCGGATTTTCTTTCATTTCATTCAATAAGCCTCTGGCTTTATTCGCCAGGCTGCCTACGGCCTCGCGTTCCAAATATCTCTGAAGCCATTTTTTCGACTCTAATTTATCGCCCCGGTTGAAGTGGATCAAGCCTTTCGAATAGGCGGCCGCGGCTACCCCGCCCTCGTTAAACGCCTTCTCGAATCGTTGCAGCGCGGCGAGGGTGTCTCCTTGCATGAGAATAGTCAAGCCGAGCATATAACTGGCCCAACCCGCCGTGGAATCGGCCGCCACCGCTTTATTGTAATATTCACGGGCTCGCCCATATTCCCGCCATCGATAATAGATATCGCCGAGACGTTCGTAAGCTTTCGGGGGAATCGGCCCGATTTCAAGCGCTCTGTCATAATAAGTCATGGCCTCGTGGAAATTCAAATGCTCGTAGTAGATGTCGCCGATTTTCACGTATGGTTCGTTGTCGCCGGGATTGTTGACTATGGCGCCCTCGAAATAAACGATTGCGCTATCCGACTGCCCGGTATTCATGAAACAGACGGCGGCCGATTTCAATGACGGGGCATGGTCGGGATTATTTTTAAGCGCCTTTCTGAACGCCTTCAGAGCTCCCCCGTAATCTCCCTTTTCCATCCGGGCTTTGCCGATTTGATAATGGGTGGCCGAAAGAGTGGAATCAGGCGGTTTTGGACCGCAACCAACACAAAAAACGATCAAGACAACGCAGCCGGCTGCCAGAGCGGATTTGCCGATTTCACGGGCATCCGCAATACCGCAATACGTTTTCGATATTCGACCCATGCTTTTATAATATCATGCAGGGCTTTTCAAATTCAAGATATATCGGCGATCGGTGACTTTTCTTCGACCCGGGGCAATTCCTTATTTTGGTTGCCAATCTCTTCTTTTTGCTATTATATTTGCGCGGTTAAACGCTGTTTAAGTGTCAGGGAGGAGCGATGGCATTCAATAAGACCGAAATGATATGGATGAACGGCAAATTCGTCAAATGGGATGACGCCAAAATTCACGTCTTATCGCATGTGGTTCACTACGGGTCCGCCCTATTCGAGGGGGAACGTTGCTACAAGACCAATCGCGGCCCCGCCATTTTCAGGCTGAAAGAACATATCGATAGGCTATATAACTCATGCAAAATCTATCGCATGGATATTCCTTTTTCTAAGGAGGTCATCTGGCAAGCCCATATCGATCTGGTTAAGATCAACAAGCTTGAGGAGTGTTATATCAGGCCGGTGGTCTATCGCGGCTACGACCATTTGGGTGTGGATCCTACGGGTGTTCCGATCGATGTGGCCATCGCCGCCTGGCCGTGGGGTAAATACCTCGGTCCGGAAGCGCTCGAGAAAGGCGTGGCGGTTTGCGTCAGCTCGTGGCGGCGAAACGCACCCGGCACGATGCCCGATATGGCCAAAGCGTCCGCCAATTATATGAATTCGCAATTGATACGTCTCGAAGCGAAACATCACGGCTATGTGGAGGGAATCGCTTTGGACGTGTTCGGTCACGTTTCCGAGGGATCAGGCGAAAACATCTTTATCGTGAGGGACGGCGCTTTGATTACGCCGCCTTTCGGCTGTTCCATTTTGCCGGGAATCACGCGCAATACGGTGATCAGGCTGGCCACGGATATGGGGCTGAAAGTGATCGAAGAGGCGATACCTCGGGAAGCTCTTTATATAGCCGACGAAGTATTTTTCACCGGTTCGGCGGCGGAAATAACCCCCATTTCCTCGATAGACGGCATCACTATCGGCGAGGGCAAACGCGGGCCGATAACCGAGAAGCTGCAACAGGCGTTCTTCGGGATATTCGAAGACGGCTATACGGATAAATATAACTGGCTGACGTTCGTAAAATGAAAATCTCCCTGGCTGCAGACCATCGAGGATACGCTTATAAAGAAAGAATCAAGAGATTTCTTGAAGCCAGGAATATCGAAATCGACGATGTAGGCGCCGACTCGGCCGATATTAGTTCGGATTATCCCGATTTCGGCATCATGGCGGCTCGGGCCGTTGCCGGCGGCAGTTCCGAATTTGCCGTCCTGGTCTGTGGCACGGGAAACGGTATGGCAATCGCCGCCAACAAAGTCAAAGGTATAAGGGCCGCGCTCGCCCTGAATCCGGAAATGGCCCGCCTGGCAAGGGCTCATAACGACGCCAATGTTCTGGTGATGTCGGCGATGTTCACTCCCGAAGACGCGATTCCCGCTATCCTCGAGAAATTCCTCGAAACTCGATTCGACGGCGATCGGCACGAGAGGCGAATCGGAAAAATCAGAGATTTTGAACAAGGCAGGTGATCATGTCCCAGCTGCAATCATTCGATCCGGAAATTTACAGCGCTTTGAAAAACGAAGCCAGGCGCCAGCATGAAGGACTGGAATTGATCGCCTCGGAGAATTTTGTGAGTGAGGCGGTGCTCGAGGCGCTCGGTTCGGTGATGACGAACAAATATGCCGAGGGTTATCCCAAAAAGCGATATTACGGCGGTTGCACATACGTGGATGAAGCCGAAATACTCGCTCAGGAACGCTGCAAAGCCCTATTCGGCTGTGAACACGCTAACGTTCAGCCGCATTCGGGGTCGCAGGCGAATATGGGCGTTTATATGACCGTGCTGAAACCCGGCGACACGATTCTCGGCATGAATCTTTCTCACGGCGGCCACCTAACCCATGGCCATCCGGTGAACTTTTCCGGAAAGTTGTATAAAGTAATTCAATACAATGTCAGCAAAACCACCGAGACGATCGACTATGATGAATTGATAGAAATCGCCCGCACTGCCAAACCGAAAATGATCGTCGCCGGCGCCTCCGCTTATCCGCGGATTATCGATTTCGAGAAATTTCGCAAGGCGGCCGATGCCGCCGGCGCCTACCTGATGGTTGATATCGCCCATATCGCCGGCTTGGTCGCCGCCGGCCTTCACCCCTCCCCTATCCCCTACGCCGAATTCGTTACCAGCACCACCCATAAGACCTTGAGGGGTCCGCGTGGTGGCTTGATTATGTGCAAAAAGGAGTTCGCCAAAGACCTCGATCGGGAGGTCATGCCGGGCATCCAGGGGGGTCCGCTGATGCATGTGATCGCCGCCAAAGCCGTGGCTTTCAAAGAAGCGCTTCAACCTGAATTCAAGCAATACCAACGGCGTATAGTGGAAAACGCGAAAGTCTTGGCCGAAGCACTGGTAAATCACGGCTTTCACCTGGTGAGTGGTGGGACCGACAACCATCTCATGCTGATCAGTCTAATCGAAAAGGGGCTGACCGGCAAGGATGTCGAAGCCGGACTGGAAAAAGCCAATATAACGGTGAACAAGAATGCGGTCCCGTTCGATCCGCAGAAACCATTTATCACTTCCGGGATAAGAATCGGAACGCCTGCGGTAACCACCAGAGGAATGGGCGTAAAAGAAATGAGCCGCATTGCCGATTTCATCGCCAGGGTCATCAACAATCTCGACCATGCGGAGATTATCAACGAGGTCAAGGCGGAGGTTAAAGCGTTATGTGAGGAATTTCCGCTATATTCCAGTAGGCGTTGAGGTTGATGACACGATTGTTAGTCGATTCAAGATCTTAATGACAGCCGGCCGGCACACTTTCTTTATATGATTCGAGATTGATAGTTGCTTCAAGGGTGATTATTGCATTGCCGGAGATCGCCACCCTGTCGGGCTTGGTCGCTGTGCCTTTGATTAATTCCAGAGTCAATTCTCCACCGCGTCGGGACGCCTGATAAGCCAAAAAGCGGTTTTTATTGAGCAAGGCGCTCCAATAGGGCACGAGTATTCTATGTGACAAAGCCGATACCGGATCCTCCGGAATCCCCAGGATGGGCGCGAAGGTGCGGGAAATGAAATCGTAATTGCGGCTATCGCAGGCGGTAACGATCAACGAATCCATGCCGAAAGCCTGCTGGGCATGACGCAAATCGCCGAAGTCCGGCTGAATTCTCCGTATGGAATCAATGGAGCCGAAGCGAAGCAACAGCATTCGAGATTTTTCGCAGAAACAAGCTTCCTTGAAATGGTCGGCCAGCCGATCTCTATCGAGTCTGAGGGCATTGAAAAAGATCTCCGGCAAGCGGAACGGTCGGGGATCCGCCGCAGGGTAATATACTCGATAGCAGTTCAATCCGATATGGACGGCACACCTTCCCTTTGCACCTTCGAGGATTATGCCGGCGCTCAGAGAGCCATAAATCGACCTCAATACACAAGCGCAGGCTATGGCCGAATGACCCCCTGCATCCAGTTTGCTTTCCGGAGTGTACCAATGCGCCCTGAATCTGCGGCAC
>CAZHVC010000187.1:0-4565 GCA_964535765.1 uncultured Ignavibacteria bacterium
GTTGTAAACCGTTCGAGAGCATCTTTTTCTCCTCTGGCTGCCCCTTTTGATCTGCATCAATGCAAATCATATGCCACCAGCGCCGCCCGTCTGGCCGGTTCCCCTCTTCCGCTCCGTCCTATCAACACCTTGCCGGTTAACGCCTTGCAAGATCTCCGCGAATAGAACATGTTCACCGTCGAAAATATAATCTTCGCCAGGGCAAAAGGCAAATCAAAAGCGCAATAAAAATGAATAATATTGCACTTCCATTGCATATCGAGGCCGAAAGCGTTTATAATGGATTACGGTTCACCATAAATGCCGTTCCCCACGATTTTTCAGTCGTTGAACCGGCCAGCGCAAGACCGCTGGTTTATCGCTCGACCGAGGCTTTGATCTCGGCTGCTGTGGTTATCCGGGCAAAACCGAAAGCCAGATTCAGCAGCGAAGCCAAATGCATTTGTTCGCTGACCGATCCGGTGCAGTCGGCCGGGAAAAAAACACGGTAATCGCGATAATAGGCATCGCGCGCCGTCGATTCGCAACACATATTCGTCATTATGCCGGTGATCACGATATCCTCGACTTTGAGACATCTGAGAATCGTTTCCATATCGGTGTTGTAGAATGCCGAGTAGCGGTGTTTGGAAACGATCTTCTCGGACGGCAGCGGCTTCAACGCGTCGTGGATATCGCTTTCCGGGCTCCCCTCGAGACACATCCCCTCCCACCACCATCCCATTATGCCGGCATCGATTTTGTCCGGGTGGTGAACATGTTTCGTATAGATCACGGGTCGGCCGGCCTTGCGGAAAGCATTTATAAGCGTTTTGATATTGTCAATTATCGCCAGACCTCCCTCGGTGAATGTCGGTTTTGAAGAGTCAAGAAAGAATTTCTGCATATCAATCACCAGCAGAGCCGCTGCCTCTTTCTTCAAAATCATCGGGTGATTGTTGTAAGGGGCGATCTGTTCGAGCCAGGCGGCTGTCTTGCGGTCAAGGTTTTCTCTGGTCACATAGTATTCCATGATGCAATCCTTCTTATATCTGATGGAGATTTTCTGGTTGGGGAACACCAACCTTGTTCGGAAATCGGAAGCATTCTCACTTATAAAAATATTTCCTGTAGGGAAACACCGAAGGTAAGCCGCCGGTATGGATAAACACGACTTTCGCTTTAGGCTCGATTTTGCCTTTGATCATATAATCGAAAAGGCCGAACATCGCCTTGGCCGTGTAGGCCGGATCGAGCACGATGCCATCGTTTCGAGCGACACCCTTGATAAAAGAGGCTTCCCGGCCGCCGATTTTCGCATAACCCGGGCCGATATAAGCGTCATCGATCTCGATATCCGATATGCTCGGCTTAAGCCGCAGATCGTATCTATCGACGAACGCATCGGCAAGATCGATTATCCGTTTGGTGAAATAAAGACAATCGCGGTTGACGGCGAATCCGATCAGCCTGATCGGCCAATTCAGATACAGCGAGGCCAGATATAGTCCGGCGTAAGTACCGCCCGAACCGACCGCACAGACGATCGTATCGGCCTTTATGGATGCTTTATCAAGCTGCCTTTTAATTTCGATTCCGGCCAGAAAATATCCCCATACGCCCAAAGGATTGGAGGCCCCCTCGGGGATGATGTAAGGCTTGCGGCCTTTGGCGGCCAAACGATCGGCCCTATCGCTCAAGATGGTATGGATATTGGATTCATATTTGCGTTCGCTTATAAAATTCAACCTGGCCCCGTATAAGATATCAAGAAGTAGATTGCCGTCAGGGATCGAGGGCTTCTCCCCTTTCAGGATAAGTTCGCATTTAAGGCCGGCGCGGGCGGCCAGAGCGGCGGTCGCCCGGCAGTGATTGGAACCGATTCCGCCGCAGGTTATCAGGGTGTCGTGCCCTTTGCTTATGGCATCGTAGAGGATGAATTCCAGTTTGCGTATCTTGTTGCCGGTCAGTTCGGAGCCGGTGAGATCATCGCGTTTGATGAAGATGTCGATTCCGGAATCGGGAACCGGCGAAAGACCGAAAAGCTCGATCGGCGTGGGCAGCATCGCCAGCCTGAATCTCGGCGGCGGATTGAGCTTTGGGGAAGGCATGAATAAATATAATAAATAGCTGTTGATTATGGCAAGAGAAAGGGATAGTCGCCGTCCGATCGGGTCGAATGCGCTAAACGAAGCGCCAAATCCGAACCGAACGCCGTTTTTCGAGGCAAAACGTAAGGCTTTCTTGAGAGCCCGGGGGTCAGCCTTCGACAATCGCCAATCACCGGCGTTCCACAGCAAAGAAAAGACCGGGCGTTGGGTCGTGCCCGGCCTTGAACAGTGTTCGCGAAACTGGATTATGCCGAGGTCACTCCGCGGCAAACGCCTGGCTGTGGAATTTGAACACTTCTCTCAAGCGGTCGGCGATGAAGTTGATATGACCGGCCTCGTTTCCCGAATAGCCGGCATACTCATGATAGACATGGGTAAGTCCGGCGGCCGTCAGCGCCTGCGAGAAGGCCTGATTGTGCAGGTGCAGATACAAATCGTCGGCATTGCCGCAATCCAGATACAGATGTTTGCCGGCTAAAGCGGCGGCCCCGCCAAGCTCGGTCAACATGGTGAAAGGATCGTTGGGAAGCCAATTGGCGGCCCAGAAAGCGCTGTCGAGCGAGCCGTCTATACGGAACGGCAAATCGATCCCGAAATAGATGGAAACATCGCGCACGCGATGAAACAGCGCCGTGTCCGGATCGGCGATTTTATGCGGAGAAAAGGCCGCCCCCATGGCGAACATCATCGAGGTCAATCTCTTGGTTGCCGCAGGCGCGATAGCATAGAATCCGGCGGTGTCGCCCGGAGTGAAACCGTTCTCGGCATACATGGCCGGAAGAAGAGCCGGCAGGGCGTTGAAATAAAGAGGCGCCGACATGGCCGAAACCGAGCTGAACATATCGGGATGCCTCATGGCCAAACGGTATGCTCCATAACCTCCCATGGAATGGCCGCCGATTCCCCGGCCCGAAGCCACGGTGTCGACCGCGAAGTTTTGCTCGACGTAAGGGATCAACTCCTCGAAAAAGAAGTCCTCGAATTTCCCCGAAAACGAAACTTCTCTGGAATCGGGCAAAGTATCGACCGGCGAGTTGGCGTAAAAACTGCCGCCGAAGGTGTTGCTGAAATCCGGAATGACCACGACCATCGGCGCAATTTCGCCGCTGCTTATCATTTCATTCAGCGTAGCTGTCAAATTGAAAATCAGATGATAATAGCGGTAATCGCCGCCGTAACCGTGCAGCAGATAAAGCACCGGATAGTCATGATTCGTCACCTCGGTGACCACTGTCGAGTCGAAGACCCAGACCGAATCCTGATACGTCGAATCTATACGGATATAGGTGGTTTCGTTGGCCGTATATCCCGGAGGGACATAAACATAGAGATAGCGCCCGCTTGGTTCATCGGTCAGCGTGGCCGCTGTATCCAAAACGGAGGAACGGATAAAGCCGGTCCAGGTGGTGCCGGATTGAATGAGCGGCTGGCTCGGATTTTTCCGCGCCGAACAACCCCAAAGTACCATTAATCCGGTCAAAATCGAAATTATCGCAAACGCTTTTTTCATAATCATCTCCCCGCCTAAAATCTATAAGTTGCGCTGAGGAAACTGGCGACGAAGTACTGCTTGTATGAGCCAGGGTAATTGTCATAAACGATGCCGGAATCGATCGTCGTGCCCGAATGGGTGGTTATCTCCCGGGCGGCGAACTTCACGTATTCGAAAGTATAGGCTATCTGCCAGCCGTCGCGCAAATCAACCGCCGCACCGATATTGCCGCTGTACTTGGCGCCCATATCGGGAATCAGCGGTGAAAATGTCTGATCGGGTATGGGCGATGGGTCATAGTAAAAACCGCCTCTTAGGCGAATTTGTTCGCGCATCCTATACTCGGTCCCGAGACTCAGTCTGAGGGTGTTTTCCCACTTGGTGCGGACGACGACATCGGCGGCCGGCGATGGGTCAATCGGCGACTGCTGCCCATCCACATCGATGACTATCGAATCCAATCTTTCCCAGAGCGTATAAGCGAGATCCAAAGTCATCAGAAGCTTGTCGGATTTCCGATAGGCTATTCCGATTCCGATATCGGCCGGCAGTTTAAGCTCGGCGGCGGCGTTGTTTCTCCACGAGGTAACCTCTTGATCGTCCGGAAAGAGAAACCGGATCCGAGCGGAATCAAGAGCGTTATAAACATTCTGCAGGAAATATTCCTTGAGGGGGATATTGTAAAATCCATAAAGGTTATTGGTGAGAGTGCCATCGAACTTTATGGTTGTCGGCGTCTTGCCGGAAATGCCGAATTGCAATTTGTCGGAAAATTTATATAAGAGCCCGAAATTGGCGCCGTATCCCCAACCGTCGCCTTCTATGCGGGCATCGATGGCCACGTTATCGTGGGGACGGGGCAGCGTGGTGGCGTTCAAAAACGCCTTTTGGTATTCGATTTTGCCCCGCATGAAAGAAATGCCGGCGCCGAACAATAATTTGTCGCCGGCAAACGCTTTGGCGATAGACGGATGGATATCGAC
>CAZHVC010000188.1:0-4552 GCA_964535765.1 uncultured Ignavibacteria bacterium
CGCGACTGCCCCAGCGCCCCGGTCCCATCAATATGAATTGTCTTTTCGGCAGCAATTTATTCAGAGCGCTGACCGCCCTTCCGACAGCCAGCAGCTCTGACCTCTCCGCCAGTTCGCCATACTTTTCCGGATCCACGTAGACAATGTGCGTTATATCCGGAACCCGCCCGTTGGAGACGAACCTATTGGCCGTGAAAAGCACTCTTTCGGGGGCAACGTCGCGCGGGATCGCCGCCGAAATGCTGTCATCGGTGTGACTTTGCGGTCGGCATTGCAGAATAAAGAATTCCTTGCCGTTATGGGCGAATTCCACATCAACCGGAGTTCCCAGCTTTTCTTCAAGCAATTTGAGCATCGAGCGGACTTGGCTGATGAATTGGGTCTTCTGGATCAGGCCGTCAAAAGTAACCACCAACTCCTGCGAACCGAAATCAGTCTCCATCGGGGAGAGCGGCCGAATCGAATCACCGGCGTAGCGCGAAAAGATTTGCGTGAGCATAGGATATTCATTGCCGAATTCGGCCAGCAACTTGGCGATCGATATGGTTTCGAACGAGTTGGTTTTCAAGTTGATGACGTCTATATCGAGAGGGGAATAGCGCACGATTTCATCGGGCGATACATTCACCCGCAAATTCGGCTGGCCGGGGGCGATCAGCACCGGATAGTCGTCGGCGACTCGATCGACAGCCCGGGTGCCGAGGCCGGGCACCATCCGAATGAGACCGTCTTCTCGTCTGATCCGGGCCGACCAACGAAACTCGTTTTTGCTGAAAAGCACGCCGGCGAAAGCGGGGAGGTAATAATGGCCTATTCTTGTACCGACCACCTCCTGAATCATTATTCCCATTTCCTCATGAAAATCGAGCAGACCGCGTTCGGCTCTATATTCAATCGGATCCGGTCCGAACGTCGAGGCGTAAACTTCGGCGATGGCGTCGACCAAGGCGTTCAATCGATCGGTCTTGTCGCCCTGATTGGCCAGAAATAGACTTTTGTATTTTCCCGAAAAGGCCGCCCCCATACCGTCTTCAAGAAGGCTTGAGCTGCGGACAATCAGCGGAGTATCTTTGAAATCATCGAGTGCGGCCGACAGTCCGGTCATGATCTCCGGCGGGAAGAAAGAATTTTTGAAAGTATGGACGACATGGGGATATTCAAGACGCACCTGATCGATGTCTTTGTACTTTTGCTCGATCATCTCATCAAGGTGATTATAATGCATAAAATACAGCAGCATATCCGAGGTCAGATACCAGGTCTTGGGAACCTTGATCTCGGAGAACGTGCCGATATTTTTGCCGTGCTTTTTCAATATCTGCGCTGCCAGATATAGCCCGGCGCTCTTGCCGCCCAGATTGCCGTGACTTTCCGGGGAGAATATTATGTTCTGGATGAGGTCGTAAAAGTCATCAACGTCAAGGTAGTTTTTAGCCACGTTGATATAATGCAGTCTTCCCGAAAAAAAGCGTCTTATCAACGAAACATTGACGCCCTTTTTGATCGTCGGCGGCAGATCTATACCGCGCGGCGCCGTGTGGTGGTATTTTCTGATGGCGGCGGCCACCTCGGAAAGCGGCAGATTACGATTCACCAGACGGACCAGAAAGCTGAATTTATCTTCCTGAATCCACTTCTGAATCAAGGCGAATATTTCCCCGTCGCTTAAATGGTCGGCGGCGATTTTGAATGTCTCGTCGCTCAGAAAATCGTTGAATGAGGTGATGGCGCTTTTACGGTGTGGGCGATTGTCATCTCCCGGTTGGGCGCCTCCGGATTGAGACTCGGGATTGTAGTATTGCAGCAGCTTGTTGGCTGTTTCGATTCCGCTCCAGCAAAGATGGTTGAGCATTTTGTGGGATATTTTAAGGTAGAGGTTGCGATCGGTCTGGTGCAGCAGGTCGATCACTACCCGCCATTCCTTTTTCTGATTGTCGGAAAGCTCTTTGCCGGCCTGCTGCCATTCCTGGTAGAGCTGTTTCATGATTTGAAATGAGATGAAGTGAGCCAAGCGATCGGCGATAGTGTTGATAAGTTTGACTTCTTCCTTCAGAAACGGACCGATATCGGCCGCAGGCATTTCTTTCGTATAATAAACGCTTATCTGTCCGAATACTTCATCCTGAACGACTATATCAGCGGTCAGCTTCCATTCGGTTTCCTTGAAATTAGCCGATTCATAAACGGCTTCGTCAGCCACAATTTTGACGACGCAGAATTCGGGATATTGCCATCCCGGGGGAATGGCCTGAATTATCGAACGACATACCTCATCGAGCCCAGCCTCGGGCTTGTTCAGCACTTCTTCGATACGATAAAGGCAGTTTAATTCCTTTGCCCGTTCCCGAAGAAACCAGACCAATTTGTCAGCTGCTTTCCCCTCATCTTTCATATAAAATCACCCCTCTCCTGTTCCGGCCATCCAATTTCACCCGCAACGGACCTTTCAATCGCACGTGATTGATGAATTCCGTTTCGGATATCGATTTTTGTTTTTCCAGCCAATCCCATCTTATCGCGTATTTACCGTCATAAGGCACGGAAAAGTAGCCGACCTGAAAACTTATGACGTTATGAAAAAAATGAGATCCCTGACTCAGTTCGACGTTCATTTCGGGAAGATTCGTTTCCACGATCACCTTGGCTCCGGAAATCTGCGCCCATTCCACAGGTATTCCGAACGGCGGATCGGTGGTGCCGAGGCGGCCATAAACTATAAGCAGATAAGGACGCTTCTGATCGACCAGCAAGCGGTTGATCGTTTCGAGTTGGGAGGCGATCACCCGCGAATCCTTTTCGTTGAATTGCGGTTTTTTGAGATAGACCACGTCGCAGATCGTATCGAACGAGCCGTTGCCGAGGATCTGATCGGATGCCGCCAACACATTGGCGCCCAGCAATTCCTCGGGCAAAACCTCTATCGCCGCATTGGAGACGAACATCGGGCGGACTTGCAGAAGACCGAATTTCGCCGGCAAACCGGTCTTCGGGTCAAGATTGACGGCGAACTCGATCTCGACCTCGCGGCCCAGCGTATCCTCGCACAGTTTCAGCAATTCACTTATTATATCGTTGAGCGGTATGATTTCAGAGCACAATGTCGGGGCGAAAGTGATAACCCGGGGTCCGCGCATCGCCGCCCCCGGCAGCAGCCGGTCATCCTGGGGGAGATAAGTGGACGCCACGAATTTGAGATTGCCGTCCGTCTCGGCGTCTTCGAGCGAACACTTGACCATATATTCCGTTTCTTTCATCGGGTCGTGTTCAGGCGGCTTGCCCATATTGACCGCCCAAAATTCAACCTGGGTGTTTTTGAGGAGATCGGCCGTCGATTTGTACGGGGGATACGACTGGGGATAAGCCGGGCTATAACACCAGGTTTTACTTCCGTCAACTATAGTCTTTCCTAAGCCAAGGGCAAGATTCACCACGCCGTCCCGCGGTTCCGCGTGCCCCGATGGATAAAAGTTATAAGATCGCGCCACGCCGGCGATTTGCGGGTAAAATCGATCCCCGAACTTGGCTCCGACGACTTCCTGAATGATAACGGCCATCTTTTCGTCGGTGATGGATTTTTTCGTCATCCGAATATAGTTTCTGGCTTCCCGGAAAAAGGTCGAGGCGTAAACGAATTTTATCGCTTCCACCAGCACCCTGAATCGTGAGTCGGTATCGAACTGATTGTTCGGGATCATTTTCGTCGCATAGACGCCGGCGAACGGCTCGTACAGGGCATCCTCGAGCAGACTCGACGAGCGAATGGCCAACGGCGTGTGCACTTGGGTGATCAAGGCCCGCAAGTCACCGACCAGTTCAGCCGGCAGTTCCGCCCTTTGGAAGGCGAAGGCTATTTTGTCGTCGCGCTCATCGGAATAAGCGATTTCATACAGATTGTTCAATCTCATGAAATCATCGAAAATATCGGTGGCGAGAATCGTCATCCTCGGAATAGTTACCGTAAAATCAGGATATTTTTGGTGATTGAAATGAGCGATAAGACTATCTTTGATAAAGACGAGTCCTTGAGCCTTGCCGCCGATACCGCCGGAACCGATAAAGGTTATGATTTCCGCCGAGTCGAAGAACTTGCGGTCGAACGGGGCAATCTGCTTCAGCGGGGTGCCGTCAGGTTTTCTGAGCATCGTCCAATCCGCCCTTGACGGAATCAAATCTCGGCCGCCCAAACGACGCCACCGACAGGTATCGGGCAGCCATCATCTTTTCACCAAAAAAGCCATGAAAAAAGGCGCCTTAGGATCAGATCAGGCGCCTTTTAAGCACTACACCCAGCCGCGTTCCCGGCAGGCTTGGGCCACCCTGCTTATGGCAATGACGTAGGCGGCATCCCGCATGTATAATTTCTTTTTCTTGGCGAGGTCACTTACGGCATTGAAAGCAGCCGTCATTTTGACGTCGAGCTTGCCTAACACTTCATCGCGTTCCCAGTAGTAGTTCATATTGCTCTGGACCTGTTCGAAATAGCTGCAGGTAACGCCGCCGGCATTTGCCAGGAAATCGGGCAACATGAAAATATTCCGCTTTTGGATCACCT
>CAZHVC010000189.1:0-4543 GCA_964535765.1 uncultured Ignavibacteria bacterium
CACTCTCAACCCGATTTTCAGCGCAACTCTGCCGGCGAAACGAAGAATCTGCCCGATTTCCTGATCGGCAAGAGGAATGTAATTGTCGATCTCGCCTTTCAGTGCGGCGAAAGCTATGTAACCGATAATCAATACCTTCAACGAATCCCTGATTAGATCGAAAATCACTCTTTGAGAAAAGAGGCGCCGCACCCCCCTGATCGGATCCAGCTTATCCATCTTTGGTTGAAGCGGTTCGAACGATATCTCGAAGCCCACCTGCGCCAGATTCACCATAATCCCCACTATGGCCACGAAAATCAGCACCGGGGCGATCAATTTCAGAAGCAACAAGCCGTTGGTGAGCATCAGATTGTAAGCCGAATTAACGCTGATGTCAGTCAGGCATACCTGGATATTGTAGCGTAATGCCGCAGCCATTCCACCATACATCGAACCGGAAAACACCATCAAAGCCAAAAGACCGCTGAATAGCACCGCCACCGAATTGATCTCCTGCGACCTGGCGACCTGCCCCTTTTGCCGCACCTGCTGCCGCTTTCGGGGCGTTGCCTGTTCGGTTCGTTCGTCCTGATCGAATTCTTCAGCCATTTATTCAAATCCTAAGGTGTAGGTCTCATGGCCAATATCAAGGCGTTGAGATTATTATCGAGACCCATCAGCAATTTAACGAACACATAGCCGAATAACGGCAGAGAGGCCGCCACCATCACGAATCCGGTGGCGATTTTCAGCGGAAAGCCGACGATGAACACGTTCATCTGCGGCATCGTGCGGGCCACCACTCCCATAGCCACGTCCACCAGAAAAAGCGTGACCATGCAGGGAGCCCCGAGTTTTATCCCGGAGGCGAGCGTATTCATACCGGCTCGCAGAATCAGTTCGCCGGAAACCGCCGAAAAATCGACCGCCCCCAAGGGAATGACCTTGACGCTGCCGACAATCGCCGAAAGCACCATGTGGTGACCGTCAAGAGCCAGGAAAATCAACGTGGCCAGCAGCAACTGGAACTGTCCGATTATCGGAACCTCAAGCTGGGAATTGGGATCGATTACGTTGACGATGCCGAAACCCATCTGCAAACCGATCAATGTTCCGGCGAATTGCACCGCTATGAAGATCAGCATCGTACTGAATCCTATCGCCAGCCCGGCAACAATCTCCTTGAAAAACATCACCACCAACCCGGGCAGGT
Source organism: uncultured Ignavibacteria bacterium (assembly GCA_964535765.1). Classification (GTDB taxonomy): domain Bacteria; phylum Zixibacteria; class MSB-5A5; order UBA10806; family 4484-95; genus JBBIRK01. The sequence goes on from CAZHVC010000189.1 coordinate 1,196, forward strand.
CAGACGGGATTTTGATGGCTATTCCTGAAAGAGTCGGCAGGATGATAAGGCCGGTCAAAATCACCAAGCCGATTTTAGGCATGGTCGGCACGCTGCGATGGCCGAAGATCGGGGCGACGGACATAATGCCGCCAAGGCGGAGTATCAGAAGCAGCAATTTTTCAAATTCGGCACTGCTCAGTTGAAGTATCGACATCGCAAGATTCCTCCAATTCGGGCTGATGCAAAGCATATGCCGTCGAATTGGGGAATCGATGGGGCTCGTAATTGCTTATGCAGTATCAAGTTGTATTGACGCGGCCGAATTCCCGCCGGCGGGTTCGAATTTTTCCAGGGAATTTTTTTCCGCCCTGAGGATAATTTTGTTCGGCCCGCCCGCTTCGGTCGCTTTTCTCGGCCTGATTATCTGGCCAGCATCGGGATAGTCGCCAGCAATTGGGAAGTGAAACCGACGATCGTGGTCATCATCCAGGGTAGAAATATGACTAGAGCGACGGCCACTGCGACAATCTTGGGAATAAATGTCAGGGTCATTTCATGGACCTGGGTTACGGCTTGCAGGATGGAAATCGCCAACCCGACGATCATGGCCAGAATCAGCATCGGCGCCGAAACCAGCAGCGTGGTATATATCGCCTGTCTTCCCAAAGCTATGACATATTGCATATCCATCGCCGATTTCCCATCGCTAATGAAAACTCTGAAGCAACGATTGCACTATCAAGTACCAGCCGTCGACCAGTACGAACAACAAAATCTTGAAAGGCAGCGAAACCATTATCGGCGGAAGCATCAGCATACCCATCGACATGAGCACCGAGGCTACCACCATATCGATCACCAGAAACGGGATAAACAAAATAAAGCTGATCTGAAAAGCGATCCGCAATTCGGAAATGACGAATCCGGGGATAATCACGTAAGTCGGGATATCGTCCGGGGTTTTCGGTTTGGAATTGCCGGCGAACGAGACGAATAGCGCCAGGTCTTTCTCCCTGACCTGTTTGAGCATGAACTCGCGAATCGGCTTTATGCCGATATCGTAGGCGTCTTTTTGGGAAATCTCGCCTTTGAGATACGGCTGAAGAGCATCGTCGTTGATCTTCGTTATGGTCGGCGCCATAACGAACGCGGTAAGAATGAGCGCCAACCCTATCAGCAATTGATTGGGCGGCATCTGATGCGTGCCTATCGCCTGCCTCAAGAAGGAAAAGACCACCACGATCCTGACGAACGATGTAAGCATGATTATGATCGCCGGCGCCAAAGTCAATACGGTGAGCAAAAGCAAAATCTGCAACGTGACCGAAAGGTCTTTCGAATCGCCGGACTTTTCAAGTCCGATCGACAATTTGGGCAGACTTTGGGCCATGCCGTTATCGGCAAACAGCAATAACAAGAATACGAGGATTGCTATCGATATAAGGCAGCGTTTCATCTTTTTAACAAGTTCTTGAATATGCCGGCAAATTCGCGGGATTTCTCCGTCGGCACGTTCAGGAATTCCGCCTCTTCCGGGGTTAATTCTTTGATCAAGTTAATCGAGCTGTCGCCTACGCCAAGCACCGCGAATTTCTGACCCATTTTCACGATATATAGGCTTTGCTTCGGCGTCAGGTGAGACCGGCCGATCACTTTCACCCACTGGTTCGCTTGCGGCATCGTCCGGTTGGAAATCTTACGCAGAAGAAAGATCGAGCCGTAAATCAGCCCGATAATCACGGCCAATGAGATAACCAATTTGAGCAGGATTTCGGCAATGCCGGGTCCGAAATTCATGGCTGGAAGATCGGGTCGGGTTCCCAGACTATCCTGAGCCAAGCTCATAAGCGGGCCGGCAAGCAGCATCATGGCCGACAGAAACAGTTTCATCTCAGACTCTTTATCCTGTCCTGAGGCGATATCATGGAGGTGATTCGCACCCCGAAATTCTCGTCTATCACGACTACTTCCCCTTTTGCCAGCAGGCGATCGTTTACCAGCACGTCCACCGGCTCGCCGGCGAGCTTGTCCAGTTCCACGACCGATCCGGGTCCCAGGCTTAAGATATCTTCAATTTTCAGCGAGGTGCGACCCAGTTCTATCGACACCGGCAAAGTCACATCCATCAGCATATCGATATTGCGCGTCTGATGGTTGTTCTCGTTTTTGAGTTGTTCGAAATTCGCTTTTTCCACCACCGGAACCGACTTGCTTTCTTCTTCCATCATTTTCAGCATCATCGCTTCGGCCTCGGCTTCGTTCATATCTTCCGGATTGACCTTGACCGCCTGGTCGCCAACCTTCGAACCGAAATCCATATCCGGCATTTTCGTTTCGACGTCGTCGGCGTTTTGCGGCTGACCCGTTTCTTCCATCGCGGGCATGCGGCTCAAGTCGTCTTTATCCGGCATCTGAGTCTGTTCATCCATATTATCACCTCAATTCGGTCTTGTTTATTTTGATTGCCAATTGGTGGCCGACCAGCCCGGGTTTGCCGAGGAATTTGACTTTGTCGCCCACGACTAAACTAATATCGCTATTCGCCGGTTGATCGAGCCTGATGACATCGCCGACTTTCACGTTCAAAAGATCTCTTATGCTGACGGTGGCGCTGCCAAGCATGACCCTGATCGGCGCGCTTATCGGCATCACTCTGTTGATATTCTGTCTGTTTTCTTCTTCACTCATCGACTTTTTATTTTTGTCGATCCAGTTTTGCGCCGACAGTTTATCGACGATATCTTCGAGCGTGAGGTATGGATAGCATATCGTCATTATCCCCGAGGACGACTGCATCTTTATCTGCAGCGAAATGATGATCACGGTTTCACCGGGCGGAACGATCTGGATGAACTGGGGATTCGACTCGAAATTGGTCTGGGTTATATGGAGCGTCATGACGTGCTGCCAGGCTCGTTCCAGTTCCCTGAATGCGCGGCCGATTATCTTGGCCATCACCGATTTTTCGATTCCCGTCAGTTCCCTTTCGGTATTAAGGCTTTTCCCCGTTCCGCCGAACATCCGATCCACAAAAGCGAAAACCACGGACGGATTGAAATCGATGATCCCCGCCCCCTCAAGCGGTGAGATCGAAAACACATAGGTGCAGGAAGGCGAGGCCAACGACATGATAAATTCGGAATAGGTGATCTGGTCCACCGACAGCAAATCGATATCGACCACCGATCTGGTAAACCCGGAAAGGGCCGAACCGAGATGTCCCGCAAAATTGGAGTGCAACGATTCAAGTGTCCGCATCTGATCTTTCGAGACCCGATTGGGATGTTTGAAATCGTAGGCGACCGCTTTGCGGGCGATTTCGGATTGGGCGGTGTCATCCTGAGGGATCTGCGTTCCCCCAGCGGT
>CAZHVC010000190.1:0-4517 GCA_964535765.1 uncultured Ignavibacteria bacterium
CCCAGTGTCCCCAATTACCATCAGCGCCCGCATAAGCGGCGGTGCGGGAATTGACCCGGCCGGCTGTTTTGTTTACTGGCGGGAAAACGGCGATCCTAATTTTCATCCGGTGTCCATGTCAACCGGCAACGGGATCGATTTCTCGGCTTCGATTCCCGGCCCCGATACCGGTGCCCTGCAATACTACATCGTAGCGGCGGATAACGCCGGCATCAGTGCGACTTACCCGTTCGGTGCGCCGGCGAGGTATTTTCATATCGCCGCCGGTCCGACCGAATTCCACGATTCATTCGAAAGCGGTTTATATTACTGGAAATCGAGCGGCACCAACGGCGGCTGGTCACTGACCGCTGAGCGGACGGCGTCGGGAAATCTTTCGGTCACCGACAGCCCGAAACGAGATTATAACAACAACTGTGTTTCGTATCTAACCGGCAATTTCAAATTCAACCTCGGCTGGGCCGATTCAGTCTATTTTCGGGTGAAGGCAAGATACCAGCTTCAGAGCAACCGCGATTACGTTTATTTCGAGGTCAGTTCCGACGGCGGTAATCAATGGCAGACTATCGGCCAGCCGATAACCGGATCCTCCACCGTTTTCACGACGATAAATTTCGACTTGTCAGGATATCTGGGCATGAACAATCTACGCTGCCGATTCAGAATGACCACCGACAATTCCACCGTCCGGGATGGGATATTTCTCGATGATTTTGTTCTTGGATGGCATGAGCAAAGCGGTATCGCCGACGGCAGGCCGTTGCCTCAGGGATGGAAATTGCTGCCCAATTTCCCCAATCCTTTCAATTCAAGCACCGAAATTTCGTTTGTCTCCCCGGCGGCCGGTCGAGCCCGAATCGATATATATGATATCGGGGGACGACTGGTGAAAACCGTTTTTGATGGAGAAATCATCGGCGGCCTGAATCATTTGCGGTGGAACGGCCAAGACGCTGATGGTCATGAAGTTTCCTCAGGGATCTATCTTTATCGATTAAGCAGTCCGGCCCACAGCGAGTTCAGAAAAATGACCTTGTTGCGTTAGGCAAGAGCAAATCCTGAATGAACGCGGAGGCGAATCGTGTCCACTCGCCTCCGGTTTTATTATCTTGACAAGCTGTTATCTGCCATTATATTAAATCATCGACTATCCGCTTGAGACGGCGGTGGCTTCCTCAGCATTAGCAGCGATTTGCTCGGCATGGTTTGGATTATAACAAGGCGAAGTGAATTTTATGCAGCGGAAGCACACCTTTAATTTGTTTTGATAGATTGGAGCGGCTTCGAGTTCAAAAAAGCGACTGATTTAGAAACAATTGACAGGAGGAATTGATGATGAAAGTTAGGTTATTGGCCTGCGCTATGATGATTTTGTCGTTGTCGTCTGGCGCCTTGGCTATATGGTCGGGCAGCACCGGCGACCAGATTATAAGCATGCTGCCCCCGCCCTCGGGCACAGTCTATGCGCCTTCTCTGGCGGCTGGTCCCAACGGCTATCTTTATGCTGTCTGGGTCGGCCGAACCGGGACCAATCCTTACGAAATTTACTTTTCCAGTTCCACCGACAACGGGGCAACCTGGAGCGGGACAGCCGGGGACGTCCAAATAAGTGCCTATGATAATGAACCGGTTTATAGCGTCGGGATATTCGGCAACAGACGTATCGATATCGCCACCGACAGCCAGGGCAGGATTTTCGTCGTTTGGCCCGAAAAATACACCCAGGCCGATTTCGACACTACTCAGGAAATAATGGTTGTCATTTCGACTGACAATGGAGCGACTTGGATTCATTCGGATCTCGATTTTCCGGTCAGCGATACCCTGAGCACTCCCCAGGTCAACTATCCGGCGATTGCCGTTGACCACAACGACAACGTCCATGTGGTTTGGAACCAGAACCATCCCATCTCCAACAAGGCTGATATTTTTTATTCCAAATCGACCGACCATGGCGCAACCTGGAGCGGCCGTTCCGCCGATAGGTGTATCGGTTTTCCCGATTCGAGCGGTTTTCAGGCCGATATCGCCGTCGGCGCCGATAACAAGATTCACGTGATCTGGAAAGAACGCGGCCCCGACGGCCGTTATGGCATGTATTACGGCGCTTCGACCGACGGCGGCGTTACTTTTTCCAGCGAAACAGGCGACAGCCTAATCACCGAGACCTATATTACAAGCAGCTCCGGCGCGCCGAGAATAGTGGCCGGTCCGGCCGGATTCGTGCATGCCGTTTATTGCATAAGCGATACGGTTTATTATGTGGGCACGACCAACGGCGGCACCTCCTGGATAAACGGCAAAATATTCACCGGCTCTGGTTATGATTTCTACACTTCGGAAATCGGCATGGCCTCGAATGGCGATTTGATCGCCTTGGTCGACGAGGAATACCCCGGATTGCCCGATACCCGCGCCATCTATGCCCTTTATTCTTTCGATCACGGTTTGACCTGGACTTCGTCGCCCGACCCCGTGACGTTCAATGACGGCGGCACCTATGACCGAGCGTATATTCCGACGATCGCCGTCACCGCCGGCGATACCCTACACGTCGTCTATTATACGAACTATCCGTCATCGAGCAACAGCTACCAGGAAGTGGCCTATTCGCGCAACGACAACTATCTTGCCGGATTCAACGGCACGTTAAACGGTCACGTTTACGAGCTTGACGGCACGACGCCGATTGACAGCGTAATTGTCGAGATTCGCGACAGCCTTAATGTTCTGGTGGCCACCGATACGACCTCCGCGCTCGGTCTTTATTCGGCTGTCTTGAATGCCGGCACCTATTCGGCTCATTACAGCATTTTCACCCACCACGATACGACGATCACCGGCATAGTGGTGGTCAACGGTTTCACGACGACCGTCGATGTTTTGTTGAGACCGGTGGTTCAGGGGACGATCAGCGGCACGGTTTACGAGCAGAGCGGAACCACTCCTCAGGAAGGTGTCATAGTCAAGGCCTATGATTCCTCGTTGATATTGAGGAAAACGGATACGACCGATGTTTCGGGGAATTATTCGGTTTCGCTTTATCCTGACACCTATTCGTTGCTTTTCAGCAAAACCAATTTCCATGATACGACCGTCGGCGGCCAGGTTTTGGGCGAGGCCGGGGCGATCGATCTTGATGTCAATATGCGCTGGAGCATCGCCGCCGATGATATCGGGGTGGTTTCGCTTGATTATCCGGCCAATTATCTGATCGTCGGCGACAATTACCAGCCCTCGGTCACCATCGGAAACAACGGCTATCTTCAGCAAACCGCGGATATCAACCTGGTGATTTTTGATCCATCCGATGTTATAGTCTATAATGAGACGGCGACCGGGCTGAATGTGCCGATGCTTTCGAATCTGCAACAAGTCTTCACCGCTAATTTCAGCCCATCCGTAAGCGGCAACTACCGTTTCAGGATTGTTGTCGGCAATCCCGGCGATGAAAACCACGGTAACGACACTCTGGAAGTATTGGTGATGAGTTATCTGCATCAATCGGAGGGCGGCCCCGATGATTATGGTTACCAATACAAAGACGAACTTGCTGTGGGCGGCCCCACCTACAACTGGATCGACATCTCCGGATCGGGAACGCAAATTTCCCCCACGCTTCATTATTTCATGACCGGCATCCAGCTGCCGTTTTCGTTCGAGTTTTACGGCTTGACGCACGATTCCGTTTATGTCAATTCGCACGGCCAGATTCATCTGGGAACCAGAGACGTTTGGCTTTTGTCGAACGATTGTCCTTTGCCCGACACAACCACCCCTCATGCTCCATTTGCGGCGGTGTTCTGGGATTATCTGAGGGTGCAATATGAAAATGGACAAGGAGTCTGGTACCAGTATTTCGATGAGCCGTCGAACGACTACCTGGTGATTCAATGGAAAGTATCCCGCGACGAACAGCGGGACGATTCGCTTGAATTCGAGGTGATCCTCTATCAGGACAACTCGATGCTGTTTCAGTATAAGTATCCTGCCGCCGGCGATTTCGGTTCGGGGTCGAGCGCCACGATCGGCCTCGAATATGATCAGATCCCCTCGGGTATCAGCTATCAATGCAATTTCAGCAACCCGGCCAACAAGGTTATAGCGGGCCGGGCGATCAAATGGTTCAAGGCGGCGCCTTCTTGTGAATATCTGCCGGGCGATATCAACGGTGACGGCAACCGAATCGGCGGCGATGTGACTTTCGGTGTCCGCTATTTCAAAGGTATAGGCTCGGCACCGCCCGATAGCTGTTTCATGGATTCGACCGGCACTTACCTTTACGTTGCCGGCGATGTCAACGGCAATTGCGAATTCCGAGGCTCGGATATCACCAGGCTGGTCGCCTATTTCAAAGGAGCGGCGGCTTTGAGCTTCTGCCATTTCTTCCCGCCGCCCATTCTCAGGCCGGGGGAAAGAATGCTTCCGGATAGAAACAGATGAGCTGATCGAATCTCGTTTTCATTGGCGCCGGGTCATTTTGCCTGGCGCCTTTTTTGTGGCGGTCAAGTCATGAT
>CAZHVC010000191.1:0-4486 GCA_964535765.1 uncultured Ignavibacteria bacterium
AATTCGTTGGCGTATTCTATTCCGGATGGGATATCGATCTTGGCATAGGCTCCCCTGTGAAACATGCCGAGGTCTTCCCCGCCGGCGATTTCGCGGGCGATGCGGACGCATTTGAAACAGATGATGCAGCGGTTGCGATTCAGCCATATTTCGGGACCTATTCGCACGTCGTCGAACTTAAGCGAAGTCCCCTCTTGAAATCTGATTTTGTCCTCCCCGAATCGGCTCGTTGGCGGACCGTACGCATAGGTCAGATTCTGCAATGGGCATTCGCCCCCTTTGTCACAGGTCGGGCAATCAAGAGGATGATTGATCAGCAAGAATTCAAGCACCGCTTTTCTTGCCTCGACCACCCGCTTGCTGTCGGTTTTCACCACCATGCCGGGGGCCACCGGAGTGGCGCAGGAAGCTATCAGCTTGGGCGATTTTTCCACCTCGACAAGGCACATTCGACAGGCGCCAACTGACCGCAATCGTTCGTCGTAACAGAACGTCGGTATATCTATAGCAAGCCTGCGGGCGGCCTCGATAATCAGCGTGCCGGGCTCGACCTCGATCTCATGGCCGTCTATCGTCAGCTTAACCATTTCCGCCATCTAAGAAAACCTCGCCACGGGTTCAACCAGGCATTTTTTGTGCTTGATATGATATTCATATTCATCACGAAACAGCTTTATCGAGGTTCTCACCGAAGGAACCGCGGCATCGCCCAGCGGGCAGATCGTGTTCCCCTCGATATTGTCGCAAATATCAAGCAGCAAATCCAGATCTTCAGGGAGTCCGCGCCCATGTTCGATTCTATGCAAAATCCGATCCATCCACAGCGTTCCCTGCCGGCAAGGAGTGCATTGGCCGCACGACTCATGCTGATAGAATCTCGAGATGATATAAGCAGCTCTCACGATACAAGTGGCATCGTCGATAACTATCACTCCCGCGGAACCGAGCATCGAACCGGCCTCGGCCAGTGATTCGAAATCCATATGCACATCGATCTTGTCGGCCGTCAATATAGGCACCGAGGATCCGCCCGGGATCACCGCTTTAAGATTTCTATCGTTGCTTATTCCGCCGGCGTGTTCATACAGCAATTCGCGCAAAGCGATTCCCATCGGCAATTCATAGTTGCCAGGCCTGACCACATGCCCAGATACGCAGAATATCTTGCTGCCTGGCGACCGGGCAGTACCGATCGACTTGAACCATTCCGAGCCGTTGTTGACTATGGCCGGGAGATTGGAAAGGGTCTCCACGTTGTTGATTATAGTCGGACAGCCGTAAAGTCCGGAAACGGCCGGAAAAGGCGGCTTAACCCGCGGATATCCGGGACCGCCCTCAAGCGAAGTCATAAGCGACGTTTCCTCGCCGCAAATATAGGCTCCTCCCCCGCGATATATGGTTATCTTGAGGTTGAATCCCGAGCCGAGAATATCATCACCCAAAAATCCATGAGCCTGCGCCTCGGCGATAGCTTTCTGCAACTGGCGGGCCTCCTCGGCGAATTCACCTCTGATATAAATGAACGCATGATTGCATTTGATCGCATAGGCCGTAATAATAGTACCTTCGATAACCAGATGAGGATGCTTCAGCATCAATTCCCTATCCTTGAAGGTCCCCGGCTCCGATTCATCGGCGTTGACGCACAAATAGACCGGTTTGCCCGAATTTTTGGGAATGAACGACCATTTTCTCCCCGTTGGGAAACCCGCACCGCCGCGGCCGCGAAGACCGGAATTGATGACTTCTTCGGTCAAGCTCTCCGGAGTAAACTGCTTTAGCGCTTTTCGGAGAGCGGTATAACCTCCGTGCTTGACATAAACATCGAAACGGTCGTCGTCTTCGATCTGCCTTAGCAAAAACGGCTGGAAACTCATGCTTTCTCCCTCAATTCGGAGAGGATGCGGTCAACCTTGGCACGAGTCAGGTTTTCGTAATATTTATCGTTTATCTGAGCCACCGGAGCGGTGCCGCAGGAACCGAGACATTCCACCAAGACCAAGGTGAACAAACCGTCGGGAGTCGTCTCGCCGACATCGATGCCGAGCTTGCTTTTGAGATACTCCACCAGCTCTTCCGATCCAAGTAGCGAGCAGGAGATATTGCGGCAGACTTGTATGAGATATTTGCCGACGGGTTTGAGGGGAAACATAGTATAGAATTCGGCGGCCTCTTCGAAATGCACTTTGGCCACATCGCAAATCCGGGCGGCCTCGGCGATCGCCTCTTTATTGAGATAGCCGAATTGCTCGTACACGATATGAAGAACCGGCAAAACCACCGATTTACGCTGAGGAAAAACATCAAGCAACGCCTTGATTTTCTCGACTGAGTCCGCCGATAGTTTCGAAGATTGGGTCTTTTCCATGATCGCTTCTGTGTCCCGCTGTTTCACTGTTATCTATCGATCTCCCCGAGCACGATATCGGTGGAACCGATTATGGCGATGAGGTCGGAAATCATCCGTCCACGAGCCAGTTTATTCAAGGCAGAGATATTAATGAAAGAGGGCGGCCGGAAATGCACCCTATACGGTTTCTTCGTTCCATCCGATACTATATAGCAGCCGATTTCACCTTTAGGCGATTCGATCGAATGATAGACATCACCCACGGGCGGGCAGAAACCATCGACCCAGATTTTGAAATGGTGAATCAACTGCTCCATGTTTTTCAGCACCTCTTCTTTGGGCGGCGGAGCGATTTTACGGTCGGTCGTGATATACGGCCCCTCAGGCAGACCATCAAGAGCCTGGCGCACTATTCGGAGCGACTGCCGCATCTCCTCGACGCGGCATTTGTATCGATCATAAGTGTCGCCGTTGCGGCCGAGCGGCACGTCGAAATCGAATTTGTCATAGCTGGAGTATGGGTTGGCCTTACGGATATCCCAATTTACGCCGCAGGCGCGCAGAAGCGGTCCCGACAACCCCGATTTGATGGCCTCCTCGGCGCTGATCTTCCCCACTCCGATCGTTCGCTTTTTCCAGATTTGATTTTCCGTAAGCAAGCTCTCGTATTCATCTATCTTGGCCGGGAATGTGTCGAGGATTTCTTTAACCCTCCGATCGAAGCCGGCCGGCACATCTTTGGCCAAGCCGCCCACGCGAAAGTATGACGACATCATCCGCACCCCGGAAACGAACTCATACATTTTCACGATTTTTTCGCGCTCACGGAAGCAATACAGAAACATCGTCATAGCGCCGATATCCGTGGCGTGCGTGCCCAGCCATACAAGATGGGAATTTATCCTGGTCAGCTCGGTAAGGATCACCCTGATATACTGTGCTCGTTCGGGCACTTCCACACCCATCAATTTTTCCACAGCCATAACATAGACAAGGTTGTTCGACATCGGCGCAAGGTAGTCCATTCTATCGGTCATGGTGAGAGCTTGTGTATAGGTCTTGGCCTCCATCGTCTTTTCTATGCCGGTGTGAAGATAACCGACAATCGGCTCGGCCTCGATTATCGTCTCGCCGTCGAGCTTCAATCTCACCCTCAGCACGCCGTGTGTGGCCGGGTGCTGCGGCCCGATATTGAGAATCATTACCTCGTCGCTCAATTCGGCTCCACTCCCCGGCTGTGATTGAGAAGCTGGATCCGGCCGCGATTATGGCTGAATTCGGGTTGTTCGTACGTCAGCGGAAAATCTTTGCGCTGAGGAAAACCGACCCAATCTTCATCCATCAGAATCCGCCTCAAGTCGGGATGGCCGCTGAATTTTATCCCGAACATATCGTAAACTTCCCGTTCCTGCCAGTTTGCCGTGTCCCAGAGGCAGGTCAGGCTGGGAATTTCCTCGTTTTCGTCCAATTTGACTCTAAGCAGGATACGATGGTGATTCGGTATGGAATACAACGAATAAACGACATCGAACCGCTTCGTCCGTTTCGAGAGGAAATCCACCGCCGTTATCATAGAAAGGAAATTGAATTCAAGATCCGGAGTGTCCCGCAGATACCTGCATAAATCGATAAGGTTTTCTTTCTTTATATAGGCGGCTACATCGCCTCGGACAACCTCGATCGATTCGAAATCGGCCGTTCTGTCTTTTTCCAGTTGAGCTTTTATCTGCTGGGGAAGCATCAGGCTTTTTTCAATTTCTCATTTTCAATTTTGCGGTGGAGTTTCATAATGCCGTCAATCAGCATTTCCGGATTCGGCGGGCATCCCGGAACGTAGATATCGACGGGGATGACTTTGTCGACACCCTGAACGATGGCATAGTTATTGAAAATCCCCCCGCAGGAAGCACAGGCTCCCATCGAAATCACGTATTTGGGATTGGGCATCTGTTCGTATAATTGCTTTATTATAGGAGCCATGCGCACCGACAACCGGCCGGCGACAATCATCAGGTCAGCCTGGCGCGGCGACGGCCTCATAATTTCCATCCCGAATCGAGAGAGATCATAGTGCGAGGCAAAAGTGGACATCATTTCTATGGCGCAACAGGCCAAACCGAATCCAAGCGGCCAGAC
>CAZHVC010000192.1:0-4448 GCA_964535765.1 uncultured Ignavibacteria bacterium
TTATCGGAGCGGAAACGGCTCTGTTGGCGCAGGTGATTACCACCGGCAATCTCATCCCAGCCATATTATATAGAACCTCGGCCATCAGGAGCAGCCCCTGGGAAGTGGTCGTCGAATAGGCCCTGGCTCCCACGGCGCAGGCGCCGAGCACCACGCTGGCGGCTCCGAATTCGGACTCGACATTGATAAATTCCGCTTTCAGGTCGCCGTCGGCCACCATCTGAGAAAGGTTTTCCACTATGTGCGTTTGCGGTGTAATAGGATAGGCGGCGACGACGTGCGGTCGGCACAATTTGATCGACTCGGCAACCGCCATCGATCCTTCAATCAATTTCCTCATTTGACCTCCAGAACCATATCGATATCGTCAACCGGACATTCATAAGCGCAGATACCGCAACCCTTGCAGAAATCGAGATCGGCATGATATTTATTATCCTGCCCGAAAACGCAGGCATCGGGACAAACAACGACGCAGATTCGGCAATCGGTGCAGGTCTCATGCTTGAATACGGGAACCATCGTGCGCCAACTACCGGTTTTGTTCACTTTCGAGCTTGCCGGCTCGGCGGTAAGTAAAATCGGCTTAGACATGGGCCACCTCCCGAGCCAAGGAAAACGCTTTATCGACCGCGGCGATATTTCTTTGGGCAATGGCGGCCGGGAAACGATGTTCGATCGCCTTTTTGACGCCCTCGAAAGAGATCAAACCGGTGACGGCGGCGAAATATCCCAGAAGCGTGGTGTTCTGTATGGGTCGGCCGATAATCTCCAGAGCGATCTTGGTGGCGGGTATAGTGAATATTCTGGCTTTCGTCGCCAATTTCAGATCGCCGGCGCTTTTTTCGGTATCGATTATCATCAGACCCTCCGGCTTCAAACCGGCGGTAACATCGATGCTGCCGATCAATGTGGCGTCCTGAACGATGAGATAATCCGGTTCGTAAATCTGGTTGCGAGCGCGGATCGGTTTATCGGAAAGCCTGACGAACGAAGTAACCGGCGCCCCCATTCTCTCTGAACCGAAAGAAGGAAAAGCCAAGGCATATTTGCCGTCGGCAAAGGCCGCCTGGGCTATCAATTCAGCCGCCGTTACTACCCCCTGTCCACCGCGCCCGTGAAGACGCACCTCTTTCAATTTATCCTCCTCTTATTATTATAATCGATAATCCCTATTGTCGATCAACGATTTTATTTTTCAGATTTATCTTGTTCGTTTTCCCCCATCACCCGGGATAAAAAAATCCCTCTGGATGACTGATATTTCCCCTTTCGATCCCTATAAGACGTTTCACATACAGAATCGGCTTTCAAAAAAAGAACCTGAGCTATCCCCTCCCCGGCATACAGCCGCACCGCCAGCGGCAGAGAATTGAAAACGCCGAAAGTGACATGTCCTTCCCATTCGGGCTCGAACGGGGCGAAATTTATCTGCAATCCGCTCCGAGTATAAGTCGATTTGCCAAGGCAGATCGCCAAAATCTCACGGGGAATGCGGAAATACTCGAAACTGCGGGCGATCACGAAACCGCGGGGCGGGATCAGGCAGATATCCCCGACGAAATCGGTAAATATATCCGCCGCCGGCTTTTTCGGGTCGAACTCGCCGGAAACGCCTGCAGCATCGGCTATTTTGAATTCGCGGGAAACCCGAAAATCATAACCATAGGATGAAACGCCATAAGAAATCCGGCCGTTGCTGACCAAAGACTTCTCGAACGGCTCGATCATCTTGTATTTGACGGCCATCTCGATTATCCATTTATCGGGCATTATCGGCATCGTCCCCAAACCTCGCCGGACAAATTATCAATTCAAGTTATTAGAATAGTCGTAAGCTTCTGTCAAGTCAATTGATTTTTGCTTGAATTTGTTACGAATTTCACAATTATAGTCGTTCGTTTTTTTCTGAAGATACTCCTTATCATTTGAACAATAACGGATTGGGCGGCCCTTGCCGATCTTCATTTTTGCCATTGTTGCACCATGATTCGATATTTCAGGGCAAATATGAAGGCATCTCGGCCGATCTCGAGATGGCGCTGACTCTGTTAAATCAATAAGGAAGCGAAAATCAGCCCTGCCGCAAAAACCTTGATAACCGGGTCCAGTTTCAACAACGCAATTTGCGTTCCGCCGCAAGCGATAAGCGAAACCAGGCCGAGAACCAGAAGAAACACCGCCGACAACCAGTATATAGTCAGCTCGGCGGCAGCCACTCGGTAATGATTCAGGGTTACGAAAAAAATCAACTCCGCAATAAATATCATCACAAAAGCCTGCACAATCCAAGCCATCACGAAAATCATCTTTTTATCCGGAGGAACAGCTCCGAATAAGCGACTTATCCGTTTTATAAAAGCCAGATGAACCAGCCCCCATATGAAGGCAACCACCGAAGCTGTGTATGGCAGTAGTTTTACCATCGCCCATTCAATCCGGGCGGTTTAAGCCATGAATTGTAGCCCAATTTAGAATGAGTCATCGGCGCTGCCGACCAGGGCTGCAAGATTACCCTAACCGACCGATTATCAGTCCAGGCCAAGCAGGTAATCAGCCAACAACCTGACGCCGAAACCGGTGGCTCCTTTCGTCAGATAGGGATGCGACTTATCGTTATTATCCACGCTGGCGATATCGATATGCGCCCAGGGAGTGTCCTTGACGAATTTCGCCAGGAAACAGGCCGCCGTAATCGTGCCGCCCGGCCGCCCGCCCGAATTTTTCATATCAGCGACATCCGATTTGATCAGCTCGTGGTACTCCTCCCAGAGCGGCAGACGCCAGACTTTTTCGGCGGTTCGTTGACCCGATTGGTAAAGACGATCGATCATCTTGTCATCGTTGCCGAGGATTCCGGCCGTGGTATCCCCCAGAGCAATCCTGACGGCGCCGGTCAAGGTGGCCATATCTATCAGGGCGGCTGGATTGAGCTTGCGGGCATGACAGATCGCATCGGCAAGTATCAGCCGACCCTCGGCGTCGGTGCTTATAATTTCGATCGTTTGGCCATCGGAGGCGGTCACAATGTCACCGGGGCGCAGTGCCTTTCCGGAGGGCATATTTTCGACGCAGGGGGCAAGCCCGATTACGTTTAATCGAGGCTTTAATCGGGCCAAAATATGCATAAGTGAGATGACGACAGCCGCTCCGGCCATATCGTTTTTCATCTCCTGCATTCCTTCGGCAGGCTTGATCGAAATCCCGCCCGAATCGAAAGTTACACCTTTGCCAATAAGTACGATCGGCTTGTCCTTCTTGCCTGCCCCGTTATAACGCCATTCCACCAATTGCGGCGGCTGATCCGAGCCGCGGGCCACTCCGAGAAGGGCGCCCATATTGAGTCTGGCAAGTTCAGCAGGGCCGTATATTTTGACCGGCATGCCGCATGACAACGCCAATTTTTTGGCGCGGGCGGCCAATTCGCGCGGCGGTAAATCGTTGCCCGGCGTATTGATCAGATCCCTGGCCAGGCGGACGGCCTCACAAATGATAATGGCGCGGTCGATTTCTCCTTTGAAGGCGGCGGCCGAGTTGTCGAAAATCAACTTGATTTCGGCCGGATCGTCGGCGGAGGATTTATAGCGATCGAATGTATAACCGCCGAGAATGATTCCCTCGACGAACGCCGGCAAATATTTTTTCATGTCGGGAACCCAGACGACGGCCAGCGAGCTCAGCTTTTTTTTCACCGCGATCGCGCCGAGGATTCCTCCCGCCCGGCGCGCGTTGTCCGGATTCTCATCGCTACCCAAGCCAAGCAAAATCAGGTTGCCGCCGCTTGGCGATGGCGCCCAGAATTCGATAACCTCGTCTTTCTTGCCCTTGAAACCGCGGGCAAGAATAATCGCCGGATCGATTCCCAGTCGTTTCAGGATCGCCGGAAATTTGTTGTCGTTTTCGCACGTAAGAACGACCCGCGTATCTTTGGCGGTTGCTTTGCGGAAAGAATATTTGATTTGAAGCATTTCGTTTTCCCGTCCTTCCGATATTGCCGTTCAATTCACCGAGAAACCCACGTAAATCAGAATAGCGTAATGAAACGGCTGTGTCAATGGCGCGTTTCTGTCGCCGCCACAAAGTAAATCGCGCTTAAAAAACGGTATTGCGATAACCTTCGGGCAGTTCGAACGGTTCAGATGATCCTCAGGAATTTCTCGCGTGAACCGCCGCAGATTTTGCACGAAATCGGCACATCGCCGGATTCGAGATGACCGCAGCTCTGGCAAACCCAGTAGTCGGTTTCGCGAAGCCGGTTCAGGTTATCGATCGCTTCGTTAAGCATCGTCGCCTGCGATCGGGCCGACGCCAGAAAATTCTTGAAAGCCCTTGCGGCGAGATGATCGCCGTCGATTTCGGCCCGTTCGATGAAAGTAGGGAACATCTGGCTTATTTCATAAGTACGGCTGTCGATGAGCCGAGAAAGCGATTCCACGGCATCGCCGGAG
>CAZHVC010000193.1:0-4416 GCA_964535765.1 uncultured Ignavibacteria bacterium
CGTAAAAATCGATGGCGCCGGTTGTCACTTCGATTTCGACACCCGACCTGTCCTGGCGCATCAGGACGACATCGTTCGGCAGTTCAGCCAGCTTGATACTCTGGCCGGCCATGACAACTACATCAAGCGATAGGCCGACGATAATGACGGCGGCCCCGAAAAACCAATGTCGATAGTTCAAAACAACCTCCTAAGCCGTACTTATTCAAAAGCCGCTATTGCAACTTGCCGGTTTTGTCCGTGTTTGCTTCGTCCCCGAGCCTCAATGTGGCTTAAATTACTCCATTATGAAGCCTAATTACTCCATAAAATAGTATACAAAACCGCCCTCAAAAACAAAGTGTTTTTTGAGCAATATTTATAACCGTAGTCGCCTGCATTCAGAACGATTCTGCCGAATTCTGCCAATTGCAACTACGAGCGGCAACGCCGCTCAAAAATCTGATCTATTATTAATTCGGCGGGAAAATTCGGAAGGGATTGAACCGGCTCGGCCGCCGTCAACGGCTGGTTCCGCTCATTTAGCCATAAGGTGATCCTGGAAAAACACGTAAGCCCGGGTGAATTCCTCGATTACTTGTTGTTTGGTCGTTCCCCAATGGCCGCTTGTCAGAGATTCATAATAGTGCACATCTTTACCCAATCTGGATAATAGGAAACCGAACCGGCGCGGATCTCCCGCGAACACCCGTGGGTCGTTGAATCCAGCGGTAAGAAAAATCGGACGCTGGATGGCAGCCGCTTTGAAAATCGGCGAAAGATCATGAGTCAATTTGCTGCCGATCGGGCCGAATTCGAGCTCCCAGCCGCGTTGAAAGGTGATATCACCGTGGGTATTGCCGTAATCGACATCGGCCACCCCCACCTCGCTGACGGCGCAGGCGAATTTCTCCGGCGCCGTAACCGCAATATAATTGACGGTATAGCCGCCGTAAGACCCTCCCCAAATACCGATTTTAGCCGGATTGGAATAACCTTCACTAACCAGAAAATCCAATGCCGCAACGGCATCCTCAAGGGCCTTGAACCGCCCCTCGAGATTGTCAGCCCGCTCATAGGCCGCCCCATAACCGGTGGAACCACGGACGTTCGGAAACATAAGAATGAACCCTTTGGTCAGGGCGAACGCTATATTTCGCTGAAACTGCGGTCGGCTCTGATCCGGCGGACCGCCATGATAAATCACCAGCGCTGGATTGTCAGCGGTCTTTCGGATATTTTTCGGCAGATAAAGCAAAGCCGGGATAAGGGTATTGTCCCGCGAACGATATCTCACGGTCTTAATGTCCACGCCGGAGAAATCGAAACCGAATCCGGTCACTTCGGCGACCGTTGATTTCACCGCCGAATCAAGCCTGCTATAATAAATCGTGTTCGGCTTATTAGGCGCATTATAAGAAAAGACGATTTCGCCGAAATCGTTGGCCGAAATTTCGCCGATTACTCCGGGTTCGACTGCCGGGGAAATCAGCGACGATCCCGACAGATCCAATGCGGCGATCTCGGAATAGCCGTCGCGGTTGAGCAACGCCAAACAGGCTCGGGCGCGCGGCACGGCTATAAAGTCGTCGATTTCGATTCCGGGATCGAACAATCTCGAGATTCTGTTCTTGCCGGCAGGATCGACGAAAACGAGCTTGGTCATCTCCCCCGGTTTTGACAAAGCATCGGATATACAAATAACCCTTCCATCGCCTGCGAAAGCGGCCGCGGCGAAATACCCTCTTCCGGTCAGATTTTTCATTTTGCCCGTCCGCTCGTCGATGAGGAACAGTTGGCTTTCGGAAAACGAAAACCATCTCGTGCAGAGAAGCCGGCCGTTTTCGTAATCCGAAAGGTCAATCCATTCTTTATCGCGGTAAACCGGCTGCAGATTCCCCGACTTGATGGAATAATGACAAAGCTGGCGGCTGGTATCGGTCGAAACCATCAGATAAAATTCGTCTTTATTTTTGAAAATCACGTTGCTGTAACCGATATTCGGATCAATCAGCAGCGGCCGAAAAGCGCCGTCCCGATTGAACAGCCAGATGTTATGTTTTTCGGAACCATGCTTCATCACCCCGACCAGAACGTAATCTCCCGATGGATGAACATCGTAATAATAAATATTGAGGCCGTCTTCCGCCCAATTGTTGGGAGTCAGTTGCCGCGGCCAGCCTAGTGGCTCGTCCACGTAAAAAAGGTGATCGATCTGGCCGGTTATCCGCATCGTGAAATATATCCGGCTGGTATTGTCGATCTGGGGTTGGCCGACGTTGTCGATACCCATCAGAAACGACAGTTCCCGATAGGTTTCATTCCAGAAAGGAGAACTTCTCAATTTCGAATCGGTGACGTTATTGCAGCTATCTATATAGGCGTGAATGCGGGCGGTATCGGTAATAATCCAGGTATCCGCCTCTTTCAGGATAGATTCGATTTGCTGGGAACCGGCGCCTGACGCCCAGATCCACAGGCACAACATAATCAAGCACAGGCGAAAAAAAATCATCGTTCCTCCAGACTGAATTCCTTTATCCGGCAACTTATTCCGTTTTCATATTCAAGTTGCGTCTTGACCCGACCTGGATTCGCCCTGTTCGGCGACGCAGAGAAGCGTTGTTTCTCAGTCAGGCGCCTCAAAATTATAAAAAATACGGCTCAACAATTTATCTATTTGATTGATCCGGAAGGGTTTTGAAATGTACCCGGCAGCCCCTTCCAACATCGCCCGCTCCTCCGGATAGGCCAACGGATAGGCAGTGATGATGACGACCGGCAAATTCGGAAATTTTTGGCGGACGGCGTTCAGCAGCTCGATACCGTTCAATTCCGGCATCCTGATATCGGAAATCATCAGGTCGAATGATTCGTTCTCGATCGCTTTCAGGGCTTGGGAACCGTCGGCGACACCCAGCGCTTGATAACCTAACGCCGCCAGCGAATCGATCAGCGTGCGCCTGATGCTCTCTTCATCATCGACGACGACGATTTTTTTCGGCGTTGGACGATGCCGAGCCTTCGAGGAGTCATATTTGGCCAGGGTGGATTCGATCAAATCTTCTATCTTGCCTATCCGAAACGGCTTGGCCAGAAATCCATCGGCGCCTGCCGCAAGAATTTCGTCCCCTGATATGTTTTTTCCGGAAATCGCCAACACCGGTATCTGCGGCTTGGTTTTTTTTACATGCTTAAGAAGTTCCACCCCGGAACGGCCCGGCAACAGGATATCCGTTATCACCACATCGATATTCTCGCGATCGAGAATGTCGACAGCCTGCCGGAAATCCTCGGCGGTCAGACAGGCATAGCCGACAGCCGCAAGCGTATCGCTCAAAAGCTCTCTGATCGTCCGTTCATCATCGACAACCAGCACTTTTATAGAGCGGGAGTCGGCCACGCTCAACTCCTGATCAGAGCCAGGACCTTAGCGGTCGCACTTTGCATGATTTCGGCCGTCTCGGCCTCGAGATTCAACCGCAGCAAGGGTTCGGTGTTGGACGGCCGGACGTTAAACCAGAAACTGCCCGCATCAATCGTTACCCCATCGAGATAATCGACCTGCGCTTCAGGAAAGGCGGCCACCAGTTGTTTCAGTTTGGCGGGGATGTCGTTTACCCTGGAATTGATCTCACCTGAACGATGATAGGTATCGAACGAGGCGACCAGTTCGGACAGACGACGACCTGATTTGCTCAGCAGCTCAAGGCAGACGACGAACGCGATCAGGCCCGAATCGGCGTACCAGTTGTCGCGGAAATAGAAATGGCCCGAATGTTCGCCGCCGAAAATCGCATTATGCTTTTTCATGATCGGCTTTATAATGGCGTGTCCGACGCGCGTGCGGATCGCTTTTCCCCCCGCCCTTTCGATTACGGTCGGGACGGCTTTAGAACAGATAAGATTGTAGATGATCGTGGCATTCGGATGTTTTTCCAAAAGGGATTCGGCAACCATGGCCGTAACCATATCACCTCCCAGCGGCCGGGCGTTTTCATCGACTAAAAACATCCGGTCGGCGTCACCGTCGAACGCCGCCCCGAAATCGGCCTTCTCGGCGAGCACCCGTTCACGCAGGTCGGCGATATTTTCAGGCTCGATAGGGCTGGCGGGATGATTGGGAAAAGTGCCGTCAAGCTCAAAGTACATCGGAATAAGGCGGCATGGAAGATGTTCAAAAAGTCGGGTGACCAAGATACCGGCCATGCCGTTGCCGGCATCGATTACGATCTTAAACGGCTTGATCAAGGACAAGTCCACAAACGACAGAACATGATTTATGAAATCGTCGGTGATATCGCGGGTGGCGTAGCCGCCCCTCGTTGCGCTGTCGCGCAGCTTATCCGATTTAAGCATTTCTTTTATTTCCACCATCTCTTTTTCCGCCGACAACGGCACCGCCTCCGACCTGCACATTTTCAGCCCGTTATACTG
>CAZHVC010000194.1:0-4405 GCA_964535765.1 uncultured Ignavibacteria bacterium
AACCAACCCCACGTCCGTGACATCGGCCCCACCGCGGCGAATTCCCTCGATAAAAGCAGCCGCGAGTTTTTCCGACGAAACCCTCATGTCCCGGCCGACAACGGCTTTTTTCGCACCCAAAAGCTGCGTGGCCGCCTGGCCGATAGCCAAAAACACCGGCTCGTTTACCTGTTCGGGGTAGATACCCCGGATGTCGTAGGCTTTGAATATCCCCTCATCGATAATCATCTCGGACGGTCTCCGGTTTGAATGTTCGATATTTTACTTTATATCGGCAAAAAGTCAAGCTATATGCTTTTGCCGCGGATAATTCGTCAAGGCCTTATCAGGGAACCATATACGCATACGTAATAGTCGGCAAGGGTCGCTTAATTAGCTTGACAAGATAAGGGAATGGGGCGATATTGTCATGTTTACATTTAAATTTTCAAGGATGCAATAAAAGCCGGGACAATTTTGGAGTTGATGATGGAACTGTTTGAAAAATGCCGCAATTTCACCGCCGCCCGCGAGGCCATAAAAGCCGGCTATTATCCTTATTTCCGTGAAATATCATCGGGCTCCGATTGCGAAGTGACGATTCATGGCCGGAAAGTGATAATGATCGGTTCCAACAATTATCTCGGTTTGACAAACCATCCGAAAGTGATCGAAAAAATCCACTGGGCCGTCGACAAGTATGGTTCCGGATGCACTGGATCGCGGTTCCTCAACGGGACACTCGACATCCATGTCGAGCTGGAGGAAAAACTGGCCAGATTCATGAAAGCTGAAGCGGCTTTAGTGTTTTCCACTGGCTTCCAAACCAACCTCGGAACGATCGCCACTATCGCCGGCAAAGACGATTACATCTTCACCGACCGCAGCGATCATGCCTCAATAGTCGACGGCTGCCGCTTATCGTTCGCCGAAACGATCAAATATCGCCATAACGACATGGAGGATCTGAAGCGGGTTCTCGGTCGGGTATCGGCCGATTCGGGAAAACTGATCGTGACCGACGGCGTTTTCTCGATGGAGGGCGATATCGTGAATTTGCCGCGCCTGGTAGAACTGGCCGCCGAACACAAGGCCAATATACTCGTGGATGACGCTCACGCCATAGGGGTATTGGGCGCAAACGGACGAGGCACCGCCGAGCATTTCGGGCTCGAGGACAAAGTTGACCTGGTGATGGGAACCTTTTCCAAGTCGTTCGCTTCGATCGGCGGATTCATAGCCGGCAAAGAAGAAGTGATTCACTATATCAAACATTTTTCGCGGGCCCTGATCTTTTCGGCATCACCGCCGCCGGCCGCGGTTGCGGCGGTTCTGGCCAGCCTTGAAATACTGCAAAACGAACCGGAAAGAAGGACCCGGCTGTGGGAAATCACCCGGAGAATGCATCGCGAATACAAAGCGATGGGGTTCAATCTCGGCACTTCCGAAACTCCTATTATCCCGATATATATCGGCGAAGACATGAAGACTTTTTTATTCTGGAAAGAACTGACAGAAGCGGGAATTTTCACCAACCCGATCGTTTCTCCGGCGGTTCCACCGGGTTCGTCGTTGATCCGAACCAGCTATACGGCCAACCACACCGATGAGCAGATGGACCGGGTGCTGGAAACGTTTTACAAGGTCGGCAAAAAGGTCGGTATAATTTAGCCGATCAAAAATGACATCTTACCGCATCATAGAAGCTTCCGATCAGAAATCGATGGATGATTTCATAAAGGTTCCCTTTTCCCTCTACCGCGGGGATCCCTTCTGGGTACCGCTTTTGATCGCCGATTTGCGGAAATTTTTCGACCGGCGGATCAATCCGTTTTTCCGTCACTCGTCGGCCAGATTTTTCGTCGCCTACAAAGACAACCGGCCGATCGCTCGGATTGCCGGCATCATAAACAACCGCCATAACGAATTTCATAACGAGAAAACCGGATTTTTCGGATTTTTCGAATGCCCCGACGATTCGGGATTGGCCGAAGATCTTTTCGCGGCGGCAGCCTCGGTGGCCAAAGAAAGCGGCATGGATCGTCTGCGCGGCCCGGCCAATTATTCCTCCAACGACGATTGGGGATTTCTCTGTGACGGATTCGACCTGCCCCCGGCATTCCAAATGCCGTATAATCCGCCGTATTATTTGAGCCTGGCCGAAAAATGCGGTTTTGTCAAATGCAAGGATCTGCTGGCATATTATCTCGATCACACCACCCCCTTGCCCGAAAGTTCGCTGCGTCTGGAAAAAATAATCCGAAAGCGGGAAAAGATCAAAGTCAGAGCGATCAATCTGGCCGATTTCGACCAGGAACTGGAAAATATCCGCCAAATATATAACGCCGCCTGGAGCAAGAACTGGGGATTCGTGCCCATGACGCAGGAGGAAATCGAACACGTCGCCGCCGATTTCATCAAGATCGTTGATCCGCATATAGTCTTTCTGGCTTTCGTCAACGACGAGCCGGCCGGTTTTTCGCTGACCATGCCTAATCTGAATCCGGTTTTGAAAAAAATGAACGGCCGCCTTTTCCCGACGGGATTGCTGAAATTCATCTGGCACACGAAAATCAGACGCTCGATTGACGGCGTCCGGATCATGGCCACCGGCGTGGTGCATAAATACCAGAAACTGGGAATCGATAATATCTTCTACGTCGATACCTATCGGGTGGCCCGAACCCGTGGATATAAATGGGGCGAGCTATCTTGGATTCTCGAGGACAACGCGCTGATGAACCGCGCTCTTCAGAACATCGGCGGCCGACCCTATAAACGTTACCGATTGTTTGAGAAGAATATCTAACCTTTCATCGTTTTCGATAAAATCGACTGTCGGATCGTTGGCCCTGCCCCCAGCGAATCTTTTCGGCGAAACCCGGACTTTTGGCTTACGACGATAAAACCCTGCACGAAAGCGGTCTGGAAGTCGTCCTTCCAATTACGGGCCGCCAAAGAGGCTAAGACCTGTTAGGCAGCAACAGCCCATGATAGAACCGGAAACAACCCATAGCGCGTCATTCCGGCGGCTGAGCCTCGTTCATCGAATCCGCAAATGGCGAAAATCGAGGCCTTTCAGCGCTGGCAGTGCGGGCAGTAATGGGTTGATCGGCCGCCGATAGTTATCCGCTTTATGGTAGCCCCGCAACGCCGGCAGGCGGCGCCGGTTCGGCCGTAAACCTCGATTAAATTCTGAAAATTCCCCTTGCGTCCGTTGCCGTCGAGATAGTCGTCGACGGAGCTCCCCCGATTATCGATCGCCTTTTGCAAGGTCAACCTAACGCACTCGTAAAGCCGGCTGAGTTGTCGCCGGGAAAGCTCGGAAGATCTGCGCGTCGGCCTGATGCCGGCGGAATAAAGAGATTCATCGGCATAAATATTGCCGATTCCGGCGATGACTTCTTGATCCATCAGAGTCAATTTGATCGCCTTGTGCCTGGCTTTCACGACCGAGACGAATCGGCTGCCTATGATATCGAACGGCTCGGGACCGAGACGGGCAAGCCGGGGATGTCGGTCGATTCTTTTTTCCGAAATAAAACAGATTCGGCCGAACTTCCTTACGTCGTAAAACGACAGCCGGTTTCTCTCGAATTGAATCCAGAAATGGAGATGTTTGCCCTGATTCGGCACGGTGTCATCGACAATCAAACGCCCGGTCATTTTCAGGTGACATATCATCGCCAGGCCGGACTCGAAATAAAACAACAGGTTTTTGCCACGACGATCTATACGGGTGATCCTTTTGCCTACGAGTTCGGCCGGATCGTAGTCGCGTTCCGGCTCGATAATCGCCTCATTAACAATATAGGCAGCCACGACCGACTGGCCGATCAGAGCGCCGCGCAAATCCCGCGCGATTGTCTCGACTTCGGGTAACTCTGGCATTCTATCGTCTTAAAACCAGATATTTATCGGCCTGGTTCTTGGCGGAGGCATAGAAGCCGTTGAGGCTGGCGCAGGCCTCCGGTTTCAGGCGGTACGGTTTCAGGCTGAAACCGCGGGTTATGGTTATGGTATTGGCCGAAACGACGACGACCGAAAATATCTCTCCCAGAAAGCTGGTCAGGCTGAAATTATCAGGAATATGCTCCACCCGCCAGCCGGCGGGAATCTCCACCGTGATTCTTTCCTGTTGCGAATGAGGTCGCCCCAATTCGATCGGAAGTCTTCGTGTTTCTTCATAAAAGTCGAATTTATTCCAGCGTCCCAAAATATCCAGGGGCAGAAATATCCGCCGGCTGCTTTCCGCCGCGTAGCGTGGTGCGACGATCCGATAGCTGACGCGAAAGGGGTTGATCGGCGAAAACATATCCTCGAACTCGATTTCGGTCAGACTCGATCCGGCTATACCGCCCAGGACCATTTTCGACCACCTCTCCCGGCGCATCTCCGGTGATTCTTCCTGAAGCCTTCTTTTTTC
>CAZHVC010000195.1:0-4399 GCA_964535765.1 uncultured Ignavibacteria bacterium
CATCACCAGGCAATAAAGTTTCCTTTCGGCTGCGGCAAGATCGATCTCATACAGCTTCTTTTCCCGCCAGACATTCCGCCATTTTTCTTCTATATCAGCGAATGGATATTGAACGCCTGATAATTGTTTCATATGGTTCCGTTCCGAAAGCCCTAAGCCATATCGGCGGAATCGCTCTTCCGCAGGAGGAATTCATCGCTGCAGGTGGCGGATATCATCAGCCAACCGCTTCCCAGCCTCCATGACCGTCACCCCGATGATTCATTTCAACCACGCCTTTGCAATTCACGGGGTATTATTCAATAAACACTTATAAAAATCCGGATCGGGAAGTATAAGGCAACCTTTAGCGGCCGCTTGATATCCCCGCGGCCTGATTCCGTCCGCTTAACCTTGATATCCGTGATTGGCTGTTTTCGCGCCTTTCGGGGCTTATTATCTTATTTTCTTTTTGTGTCTATCCCGACGCAGTCTTTTTTTGCGTTTGTGGGTTTTGATTTTTTTTCTTTTTCGTTTTCTGCCGCAGGGCATCTTTACACCTTATTCACATTGGAATTCATTACCAGGATCTTGAATTCATTTGATGGCTTGAATACCGGGATTTTTCTATCCGGGACCGGCACTTCCTCGCCGGTTCGAGGATTGCGCGCCTTGCGGGCCTTGCGCGGTTTGATCTTGAATGTGCCGAAACCGCGGATTTCGATATTCTTGCCGGTCTCAAGGCACTTTTTGATCGCCTCGAGAAAATTGTCAACGGTTGCGGCAACATCGGTTCTGGTCAAACCGGTTTTTTCGGCCACCTGTTCCACCAGATCAGCTTTGGTCATTAGATCCCTCCTCTCCTCTACTTATTACAACCACTGCAACTATTCTTGGCGCATCCGCCGCAGGATGATCCACTTGAACTAACGAACCCCCGGGAAGATGCGAATCCGAAAACGGAAAATTGCTTGGTAATGTCGGTTGAGCCGCACTCGGGGCAATTCATCTTGGCATTTGATCTTTCAAGCGCCTCGAATCGGCATTTGCAGATATTGCAACAATATTCGCGGAGTGGCATCCGTTAAATAAATCCCCTCATCTGTAAAGATATTTGATCTCCGGCCAGGGTTTGATTATACCATCGATTCCCAGCAGCGACATCGCCCTCTCCGTCAAATAATCAATAAGCCTTTGTCGCCTTGGGTATTCGCGGATAGTTCGAGGCTTATCGCCAAGCCCCGCCATATTTCCAGCGATCGATATGGCATCCTCCAGACCACCGAGCCTATCGACCAAACCGAGTTCCAACGCTTGATTGCCTGTGAATATCGAACCATCGGCTAGTTCTTCAACCAGCTCCATATCGATATTCCTCGATTCGGAAACGATTTCGATGAACTGATTGTGCACATCGGTTAAGGCCGCCTGAAGCATCGCCCTTTCCTTTTCCGTCATCTGACGGGAAAAGTTGCCTACATCCTTCAATTCGCCGGCCTTCACAACCTCAAGATTCACCCCGACTTTCTGCATCAATCCCTGAATGGTCAGAAACTGCATCAGGACACCGATTGACCCGGTAAGCGTTCCCGGGTTGGCGACAATCGTGTCGGCCGCGCAGGAAATATAATATCCCCCCGAAGCAGCCACCGATGACATCGATACAATCAAGGGAATACCTTTCTCTTTCAATTTAAGCAATTGCCCATAAATCTCCTGCGATTGCGCCACGCCGCCTCCGGGAGAATCGACCCTCAATACGATCGCCTTTATACTCGAATCTTTTTCATACTTTTTGAGTAGCGAAATAATCGATTCGGAATCATCTATTACCCCTTTGATGTCCACGATCGCCACCCGCCCGCCGCTTGCTGCCAACGGAATCCCCGTCTGACGGGTAATTCCCGAGATCATTATTATTACCAGGACTAAAAATATCAGCACCATGCCGGATATAATGACCCCGATCAATATGTCTTTTCCCTTTATCATGGTGGTAGAATCTATCGTATTACCAATGGGTTGTCAAAGTCTTTTTGCTGGCTATCGCGCATAAATATTTAATCTGTCGCCACTTCGGAGCAAGTGAGGATTGCTTATCCGATTCCATTCGATCAATTCTTCAACGGTGACCTCAAACAGGTCGGCTATTTTCGATAGCGTGTCCCCCCGCTTGATTCTATATGTTTGGACCCGCCGGCCGGATTTTTCAGCCCTCGTCTGTCGGCTCGTTTCCGGGATTTTTAGAACCATACGGGGATAAATCCGGCTGCTGTTGAGACGATTCAGCCGTTTGAGCGACTCGACGGTTACCCCATATTTGAGGGCGATCTTATGAAGAGAATCACCGTTGCGGACAATATGCGTCGTGGCCGCTGCGACCGCCGGCTCTCCCCCATTTCCCGGGATTTTCAGCTTTCTTCCGGCGTGGATGACATTATGGCGGAGGTTATTGGCTCGTTTTAGAGCGCTAACCGTCACTCCATGCCTCTGCGCAATCTTTCCCAGGGTATCTCCCTTTTTAACCGTGTAAGTTTTAACGGGACTTTTTTCCGTTGACGGCGATTTGCTTTCAGCCTTGGCGATTGCCGAGCCTTGCGACGTCTGGGCTGGAACCTGTCCTGCCGCAGCCAGACCTGGTTTGGGAATTATCAGCGATTGACCAGCGTAAATTTTATGGTTTCTCCCCAGATTGTTGGCCGACATAATTGACGAAAGGGTAACCCCATGCTTGGCCGCTATGCGGCTTAAGGTTTCCCCCTTCCTGACAGTGTGATGAACAAAATTGACGACCTTTTCCGAGGGTATCTCCTCATAAGAAGCTAAAAATAAATCCTTATACCCCACGGGCAGGCGTAGTCGATACGGTTTTTCGTTGGGCGGGGTTATGCCGCGAAGTATTTCCGGATTCAGGAATTCGAGATCGGCGACACTGATTCCGGTTCTGGCCTGGATATTTTTGAAAGAAATACACTTATCGATTTCCACGGTTTCCCACTCGAGCGCCTGTTCATAAACCGGATTAAATCCGTATTTCTGCGGTTCTTTGGCGATAATCACCGCCGCCATGAACAAGGGGACATAATCGCGGGTTTGTTTCTTTAGATTCAGTTTCCAGAAATTGCGGGTTCCCTTTCTGGCAATCTCTTTGCGAACCCTTCCCTCTCCTCCATTATATGACGCCAAAGCCAACTCCCAGGACTGAAATTCGTTGTAAAGATCTTTCAGATATCGACAGGCCGCCCGGGTTGATTTTTCGAAGTCGCGTCGTTCATCGTACCACCAGTTTCTGTCAAGACCGTATCTTTTGCCGGTGCTGGCGATAAATTGCCACGGCCCCATCGCCTTGGCGTAAGAATAAGCATGCGTATTGAACCCCGACTCTATGAGTGGAAGATAAACTATATCGTGCGGCAATCCCTCCTCTTCCAAGATCTTCGACATCAAGGGGATGTACCTGGCCGACCGACCGAGATATTTCTCGAAAAGATCGTGAGCCACCGTCTGCAGATAGATGAGTGAATTTTCCACCTTTTCATTAAAGGTAATGGGCACGTCGTAGGAGACTTTCTGGAGATCGGGATGACTCACCAGCGGCTGTTTTCTTTTTTCTTTCAATGACTTAAAATTCTTAATATCCGAAAAAAGCTCCCTGAAAGCGTTGGCCGAACCTTCGGAAAAGAATTCGCCGGAAGCCATGAGCGCCAACTCATAATCGGCCTTGATCTCTTTCAATAAGGTTTCCGCCCATCTCGATTCCTCGGAAAAATCACCCTGTTCGCCGTCGATGTCGATGTCCGCCAGCAGTTCAAGGGCCTTGCCAAAAGCCAACTGCGAAGAATCGAGTTCGTTTTTCTGGTAATAGACAATCCCTTGAGCATATAGCTTTTCGCACTCTTTAAGAGCGCTCCTTATTTGAGCGCGGCTGTGCTGAATTGCCGCTTGCCCCGAATCCAAGGCGGCATAATCAGCACCCCCCATGCCGGGGTCTATATAGCCATGTTCATTTATGCCGGCTCGATCGACCTCGCCGCGGCGGGCCGTGGAGCACCCAGCGATCAAGGCAAGAAACAATAGAACCGCCAAGCACCGACTCAAAACAGCTCCTTTGTCATTAACCTGTTGCATATAAAACAATTGCCACAATCTGTCAAGCCCTTTTGAGATAATCGACACACAAACAATATACTTTATCCCGATAAGATTGTTCCGCCGGATCAAACCACTTGATCTGTTTCACTTTAGCGAACCAAGTCAATTGCCTTTTGGCATAATTCCGATGGTGTTGTTTGACCAGATCTATGGCCGTTCGACGATCGAATCTTCCCAAAACAATATAGCTATACATATCCACATAACCTAGTATCCTCTTTTTCATAATCTGTTCGTATTCGGGCAAAAGTTCGCGTATCTCCTTTTC
>CAZHVC010000196.1:0-4349 GCA_964535765.1 uncultured Ignavibacteria bacterium
TTCCATAGCTGATATCGAAAAACTGAAACGGCAACGATTGGCTGCCGTAGTCGCTTTTGCTGACAATGCCGGGGTTGTTCTGGAATACTTGCCTGCCGATCACCCAGGCTTTGCCGCCGGCCTGTAAATAACGCCGCACGGCGGCAGCCATCGGATTCTCGGTGGTGGCGTCGGGACTGTAAAGGTCGCCCTTGTTGAAATCGGCATTGTCGATTATGACCATTTTATGCCGGGCGAATTCGGAAATCGGCGGCACAGGGGCGAGTGTGTTTCCGGTGACATGGCTGCCATATATGGTATATGTATAACCCGCTCCGGTTCCTTCTATAATGTCGCGATAAAATTGCCTGATCGAATCCGGGAACGAGGCCGGGTTATTGAGCCTCGGATACCCTCGGGTGGTGGTATCGGATTGAGTTCGATATTGCGTCGCCTGGATAATCATGATGTCCGACGCCGCATCCGGGGCCGAAATCCAGACCGGTTCGACAAGCACGAACTTGTTCCAAGCCGGAGACGGATCGGGCACCTGTGCGTCGTCGCGAACCCTGACCGTGAATATGTAAGCCCCCGTGCGCAGATCTTTCAAAACGGTTTCTTTCGAATAGAGCCAACGGGAATCGGTGCTGTCGTCGTAAGACCAACGGATCAACAGATCGGCAGAGGTATCGGCGATCGTAAGTGCGGCGGCGGCGGATGTGTCATACGGTCCGAAAAGATTCCATTCGTATTCGAAATCGGGTTCGCCCTCGGGAAAATCGAGCGGATCCTTCCCCTCCCAGGTGATTTTCAACCCCGACCAGACCCTCGTCGTTTCCGGAAGAACCCAGAGATAGTCGCCGACCATCTGGTCCGGTGGAAGCGAGTCGCTGGGATCCGTTTTGCCGGGGAAGATGGTGATACGGGTTTGCGGCGGACGATTCACCCGCGCATATCTGCGGTAGATCACCTGTGAAAACCGGCCGACGTCATCGACGCACTTTACGAAAACATATTGACCGACCGTATCGGTTTCGTTCGGCGAGGCGAAAAACCTGATCGTCACCGTCGTCGATTCCTGCGGCACGACAATCCAGAGCGAGTCGGGAGGCAGACTATCGAGATAATCGGCCGGATTTCCCACACTGTCGTCGAGCACTACCAAATAATAGTAAGAAAGCACCCGTCCGTCCTCATCGGTGCCGATCCAGGTCAGCCGCGGATTGGAGGTGAACACGTAATTTTCGGGAGGCGTATTGGAAAAGGCGATTGTCGGAGCTTTATTCTCCGCCGGGGTCCCCTTGAGAGACTTCTTGCCGCAGCCGGCAGCCGCCAGGACCATCGCCGAAATCACCGCAACCGATAAAATCAACAATCCTTTTCTCATCTTGATCATTCCTCATTGCCCGATCAAAACTTCAGGTCGAAAGTGAATCGGTGAACGTTGTCGAGAAATCCGAGGTCCTGATAAGCATAATCGAGCTGAACTTTATGCGCAGCAACCGGGAATTTCAAACCGAATCCGAACGAATAACCGGAGGTGAGGTCATTGAAACTTTTGCGATCGCTGAAACCTTCGTCGTTTTCCAGAAAGCCGTTGTTGGCGAAATCGTAGTTGAACTTCTTGCCGGCCCTCAAGGCGAACATATCGTTGAACCAATACTCGGCGCCGG
This sequence comes from uncultured Ignavibacteria bacterium, assembly GCA_964535765.1. Lineage (GTDB taxonomy): Bacteria > Zixibacteria > MSB-5A5 > UBA10806 > 4484-95 > JBBIRK01. Next base: position 1,653 of record CAZHVC010000196.1, read on the forward strand.
CATTGAACCTTTCGAGATTGTCGTTGGGACGCGAGGCTTGCAGACCGAGGGTCAGTTTCTGGGCCTCGTTCTGGATAAGATTGATCGACGAACCGAATCGGAAATCTATCGGCAGCGGATAGGTCTCGCGGATGAATTTCATATCCGGCCCGAAATTGGCCAGCATCATGCACAAGGTAAAATTCCTGTAGCCGGTTTGATAATAGATGCCGGCATCGGATGCCCAGCCAACGGCCTTTTCCTCTTCAAGAAACTGGTTGATATACTTGAACGTAAGACCGATCGACAGGTTGTCCGTAAGGCTGGCCGAATAGGTCAAGCCAAGCGCCATGTCGGCGACCGTGAAAGTCTGTCCGTTTCCCCGGGGATACTCGTAGGTCGTCACCGGCATATCCCCGGTATGCAACCAGTATCCGGCAAGACCGAGATTGCCGAAAAGACTCGGTGTCGGCCAAACCATGCCGATGAATTCATATTGGATATCGGCTGGATATTCAACATGGGTGGCGATAATTTCTTTTTGCTCCAGCAGCGCCACCCCGGCCGGATTATAATACAGCGCCGAAGCATCGTTGGCCAGCCCGATAAAAGCATCCCCCATACCGTTGGCCCGGGCCGATACCCCGAGTTTCAGGAATTGCGCACCGGTGGTGCCCACTTTGGCCTGACCGAATACAAGCACAGGCAGACACATCGTTAACGCGAGTGCGGCAAGCAGAGTTGGTTTTTTCATTTTCAGCCTCCTCGCTACTTGATTATCACGAATTTACCGATTTCAGCCGGCTTATCGGGAACCCCATCGACGATCGACTTGAACTCGACCGAATAAAGATACATCCCCGAGACCACCGCTTGCGTGTTGCGCGAAATAAGATCCCAATAGATGACCCCGGGTGGATTACCGTAGTAATCCCTCGGATCATAGGTCAACACCCTCACCAGATCACCGTCCAGCGTCCAGATCCGGAAAATCGCCGTCTGATTGTCCGGCAAATTCGAGAAAAATATTTTCCGGCTCTGTTCGACCCAGGAGGGCGAATCCATTATTTCGTATTCCTCATAAAGGCTGTTGCCCACCTTGGGAAGTTTGTAAGGATTGGGATAGACCATGATCGGGTCGTTTTTCTCGATCGGATAAATCAAGGTGGCGTTGATCGATTTCGCCGATTCGAGCGGCGACAGATCCGTCTGCGGGTTGCCGAAATCAAACGAGGTCACCGCATAATAAACGCCCCGCGATTCCGATAACCCCTCGGCCCGGTAGCGGTAATGGAAAATCGTATCGTTGTCCGCCACAGTCGTATCGTAAATGATCTGATCCAGCCCGGTGTTGTAGCCGTGGGCTATCCAATATCGCCTTATCGTAGTATCCGAGGGGACGCAGAAAAAGGCGTCAGGATCCATAACCAGCACACTGTCGGTGCTTATCGGGAACATCTTTTCCTTGTTGGTGGTCCAGAAATAGCTCCATGTTCCCGAGGTGTCCTGCAGACTGTCCCACGATACCGGTATCCAATCGATCCTGTCGAGTTTCAGAATATTGGTCCAGTTGATTCCGTCATAGGAACGGTAGATACCGTAACCTTCGAAATCAACCTGTCCGCTGAACGGGTCGATGAACTCCTCCGGCCCCGGCGAGGTCGCCGCACCATCGGTATTCTTGCCAACCCATCTTATTTCCATATATCCTTTTCCGGCCTGCACTTCAAGCCGCGGCGACGGCGGCGGCGGCGGACCTTGGAAATCGGGGCAGCCATCCCCTTTTTTCCAGAAAATCGTCGTATCGTTGACATCGATGGTCGTGTCGGCCACACCGTAATTGCCGTCAACCACCCAGCCGATCGAATCGATATAGCAGGAATCGCGGCCGGGATTGTCATAGACCCACTCGGCCCACTGGGCGTTGGTGGCGAAATCACGGAAATTCAGATTGGCGTAATACTGATCTATCATGCTCCGGTTGCCCGTGCCGTTGCGCAGGTTCGTATTGTAATTGGCCGGATTATTGTGCAGGTAGTTGCCGCAGATATAGCCGATCGTCAACGGCAAAGTCGAGCCGGCCGGAATCGATTCGAACGGACCGAACGAAAACAGATACCGCGTATCGTACCCGTTGGCCAGGTCGGCCGGATTCTGGGCGTTGTTGGTTATCCAATCCTGATTCTGCCAGTTGTCATTGTTCAACGCCGAATAGGCTTGATCGTAATCGAACTCGTGATTCGACATTTCGAAATACTTGGCCCGATCGCCGCCGGGTGTCCCCAATCCGCCGCCGGGGAATACCGGCACGCCGAACAGCGAGCTCAGCTGATTGTAATTCGATTGCCACATCGGCCCCCAATCGAGCGCCGATGTCGTATTCGATATCCACCAATTGAAACTATACTGAAGCTCGGGATTGGGGGAGCGCACGACTCTGACTCCCGACACCCCCCGTGGCGAAAGTTCGCTGAACGCCGCTCCTGATCCGCCGACCGTCTGGCCGTCATTATCGGCGATCCAGGCGGTGTAGATATCGGTCGTGTCGAGCTGATTGCGCGAAACATACTGTTGCATGAATCCGCACAGATCGTCCTGTGCCCCCTCTTCCGATCCGTAGGGATTTTCCGACATGTGCAGCACGTCGGCGTCAACATAAAGAGCGATCCATACATCGTTCAGCGACTGGTCGCCTATGTTGGTGATTTCAAAATCGAG
>CAZHVC010000197.1:0-4331 GCA_964535765.1 uncultured Ignavibacteria bacterium
ATTTCACGCTTAATGACGAATCCTTGAAATCATACGATACCAACCTTAAGGTGAATCCACCGATCCGGACGAAGAAGGATATGCTGGCCGTCCGCAAGGCGCTCGCCGCGGGGGTTATCGATGTGATCGCCACCGACCATGCGCCGCACGCCTGGGAGGAAAAGGCGCTCGAGTTCGATTTCGCCCCCTCGGGTATGATCGGCCTGGAAACGGCGGTGGGGTTGATTTCCACCGAACTTGTCCGCAAGAACATTATCGATTGGCCGGAGGCTGTGAAAAAGCTGACGATCAATCCGGCGAAAATATTGAATATTCCCGGCGGCAGATTCGAAATCGGCAAATCGGCCGATATCACTCTGATCAATCCCGATCTTGATTGGGTGGTGGCCGAGTCGGATTTCCGATCGCTGTCGAAAAATTCGCCTTTTACCGGCCGAAAACTTACCGGTCGGGCCGTCAAAACGATCGTTTCCGGAAAAGTCGTTTTCGAGCTTTAATTGCGGGCTTGATTCATCCTACTGATACGGCCAAACCGCAGCGGCGAATAATATCCGCAAGCGGCGGACTGATCAGCGCAGCAAAATGACTATCGACACGCTCATAAGATCGATCGCCTACGCACTGGCGGCATTATTGATAATCTCCCTTATCGAATCTCCCGGGATCGTCGACGAGCGCAGCGGCCTTCTGGCGATGACCGAATTCAGCGCCCATCGACCGTTCGTCGGCAGGGCGCTGATTCCGCTTCTGGTTTTGCTGGTCGAACATGCTTGTCCGGAAACCGTATTGCGCAAGGCCGATGAGATAATGGACGGCTTTATCAAAACGCAAGGTAGGCGCATTTTCGGCAGCCGTTATCAAGACAAATTCGAAACGGCTGCCCGGGCCGGGCGGCGGGTGGCGATTTTCGAATTGTTAAATTGGCTCTGTCTTATCGGATTCTTATGGGTTTTGTCGCTGCTGCTGGTCGAGGTCTGCGGTCTTAGTCCAAAAGTGTCCGCTTTCCTGCCGCTGACGCTGGTGCCGGTATTCCCCGCTTATTTCGATTTCGCCAATCATGTTTATGATTTCGCCCTCTTGTTTTTGTTCAGTCTTGCCCTGTTGCTGCTTTACCGGCGGGCTTGGATCGGCTATTTGATCGTCTTTACTGCGGCCTTATTGAACAAGGAAACGGCGATGCTGCTGACGCTCGTTTTTGTTTTGTATTATCATGATAAAATCGCCCGCCCGGACTTTTACCGGCTGTTGTCGATCCAGCTCTTTTTGATCGTTGCCATTCGAGTGGCGACGATGATGATTTTTTCGGGGCATTCCGGCTCGGTTCTCGAATGGCATCTGCCGGAGAACATGACCTACCTTTCGCAAGTCGTGAATTTCTTTCGGTTCGAGCCGCTCGGTCCGTCTTTGTTGTTTTCCCATGGTTTGGCTGTTCCGTATCCCAAGGGGCTGAACCTGCCGGTTCTGCTTGGGCTCGGTTATTTGATATTTGCGGGTTGGCAAAGGCGGCCGCTTTTTCTGCGGCGCGCCGTCTTGATTTTGCCGATTTTATACCTATTATGTATGTTGTTCGGCATAATAAGCGAGCTTCGTTCGTATTACGAGGAGCTGCCGGTGTTGTTTTTGCTGGTGGCCGGTAGATGGCGGAAGAATTCATGAAAAGATCGATTTTATCTTTGGCCGAAAACAAGAAGTCGATCCTGATAGCATTGGCCATATTATTATGGATATGCGGTTCATCATCTCAACATTGTTTCGGTTCGGTTGATTCCGTTTTTCTTGTTGTATTCGCTAAAGGCGATTGAAAAGGGCGGGCTGCGTTACATTTTTGTTGCCGGGCTTTTGTTCGCTTTGAATTTTTATCTTGATTATTTCCCCTTTATTCATTCGACAATAATGCTTGCGCTTTTGATATCAGTTAGGTCCACAGTTTATAAGACAGGCCATAAAATCATGCGCCTGATATTTATAACGACTCTGGGAATAATAATATCCAGTCCTTTTTTGGTTCCGTCGCTTATCGAGGCGCTATCCTATTCTTACGTCAAACCCGAAGGTTTTGATGAATTTGTGGTGGACTTTGCCGGATTCATAATGCCCAATTCCAATTTTGGGATCGGCAAATTATTGAATTATAATTTCGCCTTTCTCGAGATTCCCAGATCCTACGGCTATTTAGTAATAATCGCCATGGTTGTTTCAGCGTTCGCCTTTTGAGATGAGTGATATTAATCGGCCGAAATATTATGAACAAATACGCAAAGAACCCGCTGACGACGCAATTCTTAATATCCCCATCCCACATGGGTATGGTAATAGATATTATATGTACATGCAAACGGTTCATCAAAAACCGATATGCCAAGGTATTCTGGCCCGAATTGAAACGAAATATTATGCTGAACTGATGAAATCGCAATGGTATTCGCCGGAATATCTGAAAGCGCGCAAAATCAAATATGTGATTTTGCACGAGGAGTTCTCGCGGGCGATGGATTATGACGTATGGAAAAACGTTTTGGATAAAAATCTTCATTTCGTAACCGAGGAAGCCGGCCAACGGTTGTACTCCGCATATTGATCTTCCTATTGCCGGAAAACCCGACTATATTTATGGCCGTAGATTTCTGGGGCGGATAAAGGATTACAAATATTCCTGAATCCGCTGAAAACGGAGTGAACGGAAAATCGAGACCCTCAAGTCGATAGAAGAAAAACTTAATTTCAAGACGCTCGAATGGCGCGGCAACCATCTCCGGCTGCTCGATCAGCGGGCGCTTCCGGAACGGGAGGAATATCTCGTTTGCCGGACCGTCGCCGAGGTGGCGGCCGCCATAAAAAATATGGCTATTCGCGGCGCGCCGGCGATCGGTATAGCCGCCGCCTACGGGATGGCGCTGGCGATGCTGAAGCAACACGACTATCGGGAAGCGGCCGATCTGTTGAAAAGCTGCCGGCCCACCGCCGTTAATTTGACTTGGGCGGTCGATAAGATGTCTTCTATTTGCGCCTCGCAGGATATCGAAAAAGTTATTGCCGAGGCAGAGGCAATCGCAGCCGAAGATGCGCTGATGTGTCGTCAAATAGGGGTAAATGGGAACGGGTTCGTGGCGGATGGAAGCAATGTGCTGACCCATTGCAACGCCGGTGCTCTGGCCACCGGCGGAATCGGAACCGCCCTCGGCATAATCTACACCGCTCATTTTTCGGGCAAGCGGCTGCATGTCTGGGTGGACGAAACCAGACCGTTCTTGCAGGGGGCAAGGTTGACCGCTTGGGAACTCGGCCGGGCCGGCGTTCCCCATACGCTGATTTGCGACAATGCGGCGGCCTCGCTCATGGCTGCCGGCAAGGTCGATTGCGTAATCGTCGGCGCCGACCGGATCGCCGCCAACGGCGATTTCGCCAACAAGATAGGGACCTACGGTTTGGCCGTCCTGGCCGGTCATCATAATATTCCTTTTTATGTGGCTGCTCCATCGTCCACATTCGACCCCAATTGCCCGACGGGGGAAAAAATCGCAATCGAAGAGCGTGATCCGGCGGAGGTGACTTACATGATGGGCAGGGCGATTTGTCCGGACGGCTGCGCTGCTCTGAATCCGGCGTTCGATGTTACCCCGGGATCGCTGGTAACTGCATATATCACCGAAAAGGAGGTGATTGGGGCAGGCGATTTTGAAGCCGGACAACCGCGTGAACTTCTGCCCTAAGGCCGAAAGGCAGCGGAATGGCGATTAATATCAACAACTGCCGAGCCTTGACGATATAGAAAATATTGATAAAATACTTGACATTGGCGATAAATGGGATAAAATTAAAGTTTTGTAAATAATGGCCTGGCGGGGCTTTCCGAACCGCCGGAAAAGGATATTTAAGGAGTTTTGATGAAGACCTTTGTTCCCAAACCTTCCGAACATGTCCGAAAATGGTACGTCGTCGATGCCAGCGGCAAGATTCTCGGGCGGATCGCCACCGAGATCGCCAAACGTATCCGCGGCAAAGATAATCCCCTGTTCACGCCCTATTACGATCTGGGGGCATCGGTTATCGTGATAAATGCGGATAAGGTGAAATTGACGGGCAAAAAGCCGGGTCTGAAAACATATTATTGGCATACCTTTTATCCTGGTTCGTTGAAATCGGTATCACTCGCCAAATTGCTGGCCACGCAGCCGGAGAAGGTGATCGAGGAAGCGGTTCGCGGCATGTTGCCGAAAAATCGGTTGGGCCGTCGCCTGTTTCAGCGGCTGCATGTCTATGCCGGCCCCAATCACCCGCATGCATCGCAAAACCCTCAACCACTTGAAATCTAAAGCGGAGGACTTTTGAAC
>CAZHVC010000198.1:0-4330 GCA_964535765.1 uncultured Ignavibacteria bacterium
CTTTCTGTTTTTGCCCGCCTGAAAGCTCGTTCGGCTTGTGGTTAATTCTTTCGGCAAGCCCCACCATCTCAAGAGCCGTTCGAGCCCGCTGGATCCTTTCGGCGGCGGCAGTCCCGTTATAGATCAAGGGCAACTCGACATTATGCAATGCCGTGGCACGAGGCAGCAGATTAAAAGTCTGGAATACGAAACCGATCTCCTTATTTCTTATATAGGCAAGCTCGTCATCGTTCATGGTGGAAACGAGTTTGCCGTTCAAATAGTATTCGCCCCGCGTCGGCGTATCGAGGCAGCCGATAAGGTTCATCAAGGTCGATTTACCGGATCCTGAGGGGCCCATTATGGCCACGTATTCACCCTTGTCGATCTGGATGGTTACGTCGCGGAGGGCGTGGATCGATTCCGCTCCCATCTGATATGTTTTCCAGATATTTCGCGTATCTATCAGCAATTTTCCTCCATCGGCGGCTCTTATGATTGTCCGGTGCTGATTTGCACTTCTTTGAAACTTTTCTCTTTGGGTTTGATCTTGTCCCCGTTTTTCAAGGTGCGGAGCGTCTTGTAGGTTCCAGTTATGATTTTTTGACCCTCGCTTAAGCCCGAGATAATTTCGATATACTGTTGGTCGGAGATTCCTGTTTTTACCGGGACGAAACGGGCGCTTTTCTTTTCGGCCAGAAAGACGCCGTAAATCTCATCGCCGTAATCGATCCGACTCGTTTTGCCGCGTTTCGGGATACCCTCTTCTTCGGCCGCCATGGCCACCGCTTTCGATCCCGCCTTCCCCGTAGTCAGTGTATCTTCCGGCGAACGCATGACCACCGCCTGAATCGGGATTTTCAGGACGTCGTCGCGGATGTTGGTGGTGATATCCACCGTGGCATTCATCCCCGGTTTGATTCCGGGGATGCTATCGCTTATCAGGATTGTCACCTCGAAATTGGTCACCTGGTCCTGCGTCCCGTAAGCGCTTGACTTGGCCGCATTACCGATCTCGACAACTTTCCCTTTGAAAACCGTATCGGGGTAAGCATCGAGGGCGATATCGACGTCCTGATCGAGGGCCAACGTGGCTATATCGGTTTCGTCGACATTGGCTTTGATAACGATCGCCGAAAGATCGGAAATGACCATGATCACCGTCCCCGGATTGTTCATGGTTCCCAGGATCACGTTTTCTCCCAATTTCGAATTAAGGCTCGTTATCGTTCCCGATACCGGCGCCCTTATCGTATATTTCTGCAACTGATCGATCGCCCGATCGAGATTGGCCGAGTACTGTTTCACCAGTTGAACCGATCTATCGAGCGCATTCCGCGACAAATCGAATTCCGCCTGCGAAATCAGCTTTCTTTCGTATAGCTGTTTCTGCCGATCGAAAGTGATCTGGGCATGCTCGAGATCGATTTTCGCCGAGGATAAGAGCGCCCGCATCTGGTCCACCTCGGCTAAGCTCTGCGTCGGGTCGATTTCGACCAAAAGATCGCCCTTTTGCACTTTCTGCCCCTCGACCACCGGCAGGTTGATTATTTTCCCCATGACATCAGAGGATATATTGACGTTGACCTTTGCCTCCACCTTGCCCGAGGCGGTAACGACCGAAACGATCCTGCCTCTCTCGACCGGCTCGACGGTAACAGGTATCAATTTCTCCTGATTTTTGACCGCGGCTATGATGATGAAGATAATGAGTATCGAAACGCCGCCGCCGATAAGAAAGAATTTCGTTCGCTTCTTCATATCTTTTACTCCTGCCTGCCCATCGTTTTCTCCAACCGGGAAATGGCCAGATTATAATCGAACAACGCCTGCACCTGACCCACCTGAGCCTGCTTGAACGAAACCTCGGCATCCAAAACTTCGATAATGGTGGCCGCGCCGAGATTGTATTTTTCCTTGACTATATTTAGGTCTTCCTGGGCGGCGGCGACCGATTCTCTGTTTAAGGCCAGTTTCTCCCGTGCCTGCTGCACGTCCAGAAAAGCCTGTTTGACTTCGAGAGCGACCGCGTTTTCCTTATCGACAAGGCCGCGTTTCTGGGTGATCACCAGTTTCCGCTGGGCGATCCATCCGGCCATGTCGGAAAAATTGTTGAAAATGGAGTAAGAAAGCGCCACGCCGAAACCGCTCGAGGAATTGGAGCCGCGGAATTTCGTCAGTTCGTCGAATTTGTCGGCGGCGTTGCTATAACGGAGGTTGAAAGATATGGCGGGCAAAAACTGCGCTTTGGCGTTCAACAGGTTCATTCTGGCGATATCGAGATCGGCTTTCGCCTGCCGAAGCTCGGAATTATTGCGCATAGCCTCAGCCAGAGCTCCGTCATAGGTGATTTGCAGGTCCGGTTCGCGGAAATCCTCGGTGACTTCGATATCCCTGGTTATCTCGACGCCAAGAATATAGCTGAGATTCGATTTGGCCAGATTCAGGTTGTTTTCGGCAGTCACCAGTTCGACCTTGGCGTTCGATCGCAGGACGCGGGCTTTCAGCACGTCGGAAAAAGAGGCCGAGCCAAGCTCATATCTCGTCTGCGCCACCTTGAGTTGCTCTTCGCCTCGCTTGACCGCTTCCCGAGCGACATCGACCAGCAATCTGGCCTTGATCACATTGAAATACGCCTCCTTGACTCCCAGAACGAGATTCCTTCGCGCCTCAATATGGCCGTAATAATAATATTCTTTCTGAGCATGTTTTTGGCGTATATCGGCATACAGTCCGAGCCCCAGGCCGGCGAAGCTCTGGCCGATATTGAGATCGCCGCCGTAATTGATTCGGGCGCCTCCTTGACTGCTGGTGAACGGAATGCCGTTGATATAGTAGGTGGATTGCGTCATCGGGAACCAGCTCCGATTTCTATCCACCGAAATCGAGATGCGCGGCAATATCCGACCATAGCCGGACCAGATGTTCCAGCGGGCGGCATCATAGGCGTTTTTCGAAGAGATTACGCCGTAGTTGTTTTCGAGGGCGGTTTGAATGCACTTGTCAAGGTCATACACCTCGGCCTCCGCCGAAACGAAACCGAGCAAAACCATGAATGCGACCGATGAAGCCAAGCGCCGGAATTTCATGACATCTCCTTTTTACATCCCAAACTGACTGAAGATACCCGCGAAAGCGGTGCTTATTGCGATCCAGATCCCCCAGAGAACGGCTACCGAGATATAAGCTTTGGCGACACTGAAACGATAAATAATCGAAAATCCGAGCGCAAACACGGCCAACGACCAGATCGTGAAAAAATCGAATTTCGACAGCAGAGTGTAAAGGGGCGTTCCCAGACTGTCGTCCGGCAGCAAAAGCGCCGGGGAAATCGTGACGTTGAAAGTTCCCTTCGCCATCACCAACGGTGAAATCACCAAGGTTCCCAGAATCGAAATGCATGAGGCCCAGCAAAACGCGGAAAATACTTTTTTGAATTTGGTGTCGCCTCCCAGCAGAACCGAACCCACGAAATAGAAAACCGCCGAAATAATCAAAAACATGATAGGAATCGCCACGACCTGAGAAACCAGCGTAATAATTCTCTGCTGAGCGGAATTTTCGGTGAATTGCTTCTCTATGTCGGCCATCTGCTCCGGAGGGATATTGGGCATGCTGCGGATCCGTTCGAGCTGGCTCTGCATGATCACGGGAAACATGATTTGGGTCGCCACGATCCCTATCAAGCCGATCAGAATCATGGGCATAAGCCAGGTCGGCCTGTTATCAATCGCCAGAAACGCTTTCCGCGGATTGACATAGATATTTATCAGCCTTCCCCAGAAACCAAGATCGCTTTCAGCGGGTGCCGGTTGGACGTTTTGAATAGCTTGCTCGCTCATTCGCTCTCCTTGGAAAGAGTGATACATTTTATATAACGGATAATGTTGACCATTGTTTAATCGTATAATCCGATTGGGCGACGAGATACGGTTAAAATCTCGAAAAATCTATCCGGTTAATGATGCCGAGATTTACGGCGATCGAATTTCCCGGTCTCGACGCTTCATATTCCAAATCTATAAAGTGATATGTGCCGTATCTCAGCATATTGGCGCGGACATTGAATTGAAGAAAATAGCGGGTCGCTATCGGGTGCACTATGCCGACGCCGAAAATCAGCCCCCAGCCGCTGTAGCCGATTTGATCTTTATCGATATCCGGGTAGGCTACGTAGCCGCCGCTGCTGTCGCCTCCGCCGATACTGTAATACCCTGCACCCAAATAAGATTCGAAATCCGTCGAACCGATGGTGGCGAATCGCCAGTGCGCCGTTATCCCTATGGCCGTTCTGCGGGAATCGCCTTCGACAACCCTGTTCCCGCTCACGCCGGCGTCAAAATGATGAAGA
>CAZHVC010000199.1:0-4303 GCA_964535765.1 uncultured Ignavibacteria bacterium
GTCGAACGAATGGTGGCGAAACGCCAATGCGCCGTTATTCCTATCGCCGTCCTGCGCGAATCGCCTTCGACAACCCTGTTCCCGCTCACGCCGGCGTCAAAATGATGAAGAGTGGAATTTATATTGACGGAAATCCCTCCCCGGGCAATCGGCATCATCCCTATCATGAACTGCCAGCCATACCCATCGGAAAGCCCCGGCAAGGTTTTATCCAGAGGGTGATCATAGGCCAAACCTGCGGAAAATTCGAGCTGAGAGGCTGAACACAAAGGCAAAAGCAATGACAAAAACATCAATAATCGCAATAAAAGCGGCGGCATGGGCAAATTCTATTAGACGCCGCCGCAATATGCAATCGTTTTCTTTGCCGGGTAGTTTCGCCGAAAAAAAATGCGCCCGAAAAATCCGGGCGCAAAAGCTCGCTGCTGCGTAATGGGCTATTTCGATTTCAGGGTGAATATAATTTTATACGACACCCAAACGGCCACGGCCTGACCATTGGAAATGGCCGGTTTCCAAAGGGTTTTCTTGGCAGCCTCTATGGCCGCCTCCTCGAACCCCGCATTGGCGCCGGACTCTTTGAGAATAATGACGTCACGGACTTTGCCCTCTTTATCCACCAACGACTTCACCCAGACTACGCCCTCAACTCCCGCCCTTCGAGCAAGATCCGGATATTCAGGCTGAACCGCCTCCAACTGAACCGGCGGTTCCTCATAAGCGACAAATTCATCAGGCGAGGGCAGGAGATCGCTCATATCCTCGACCTGTATTTCCCGATTCCCAATTTCGTCAAGATTGACCACCGGCGCAGGAGCGGCCATTTGGGCCAGCTCGTCTTGAGTCGCCACTTGTGTCTCTTCAGGAGCTTGTTCGTCCGGTACCGGCGTCGGCACGCCGACCGACGGCTGAACCGCCTGTTGAACCTGAATTTGAATCGGCACATCCTGTTGAGAAAGCGCCGGCGGCGTTCCCAGATCCTGAATCGTCTTCAAGGTAATGGTCCCGACCGCTTCCGGCTTCTTGGTCAGCAGATGGTAGGCGAGAGTTGTTCCTCCTACGGCAAACAGGAAGAAAGCGCTCGAGGCAAGCATTCCAATCGCCATATTTTTTCGATAGGCGCGCTTCAATTCGAAAAGGCCATACCCGGAAAGAATCGCGGCTGATTTATTCATGATGCTCCCCCTGTAGGTTTGGGAATTCCACCCATGGCCGCTTTAGCCTTCTCCATCAGCTGATATTCCCAAACGGTCATATCCTGCAAACTGCGGCGATACGACCATTTTGGATCGGTTTGTTTGAACAACCTTTCAACGACCTGGATTTCATCGAAGATGGTCACCATGGTCTCGTATTTGCTGTCTTTATCGAACCGCAGAATGGTCACCAGCCCCGGATATTCCTGATTTTTCTTTATCAGGAATTGGCGCAGCTCCGATGGTTTCAGGTATTCGGGAAGCTCCATAGTCACCTGGCCCGGCGAATGCAGCCAGAAAATATTGTCGTCGCCATCCACCATGATTTCCAGTATCCGCGATTTGCCGATTTCGACCGGCGAGGTGGCATCTTTCGGCGGCAGGGCGATTTCCATGGATTGCGGCGCCGAGAAAATGGTCGTAACCATATAGAAAATCAGCAGCAGAAAGGCGATGTCAACCATCGGCGTCATGTCGATTCTGATACCAATACGACGCTTGGGTCGGCGCAAACCCTTGCTTTTGGTTTTGGCCTGGCGTTGCGGCTGGTCAACGGCTCCCACGAGAAATCACCTCCTTACATTCCCGCCCTGATAGGATCGGACTTGAGTTCGGTCATCAACGAGAAATGATCGATTTTGAGATCCTGAAGGGTCGACATAACCGAGCGCATCGTCCCATAGTGAGATTCCTTATCGGCCTTGATCAATATGTAAGCCGAGGGATATTTCAAACGGGCTTTGGTCAATTCAAAATTCAACGTATTGATAGTGACCTCGGGCGACTCACGATAAATCTCACCCGTCGAATCGTTCTTGGTGACGTATTCTATGAAAATATTATCATTCTTGTTGATGGTGATATTGATCAATCCGGCGTCCGGGACTTTTATCTCCGAGTGAGAAGCGGGAATGGTGACATGTTCGCGTTCCGGCGGCTTAAACTGCGTCGTGGTCATGTAAAATATCAGCAGCAAAAAGCCGATATCGACCATAGGCGTCATATCGATGGCGATTCCGATTCTTCTTCTCGGCTTCTTGGCCATCAATGCCCTTCCTTCTCTTTGATCAATTGCACGACCTCGTAGGCGGCCTCTTCAATAGTATAGTTGAAAGTGTCGACTTTGTTCACGAAAACGTTGTAGGCCACGATCCCCATGATGGCGGCGGCCAGACCGCCGGCCGTATTGACCAGCGCCTCGGATATACCGATCGCCAATTGCTGGGCGTCGATAACTCCGCCTTTGCGATGACCGGTTGCCGAAAAAGCCCTGATCATACCGATCGTCGTGCCGAGCAGACCCACCATGGTGGCGATGGAGGCGATGGTCGATAAGGCGATGAGGTTTCTTTCAAGCAAAGGGACTTCGAGCGCGTTGGCTTCCTCGATAGCCCGCTGCGTTTCGGCCAATCTTTTTTCGGAAGTCATAGCCTTATCGGCTCTGGCGTTCTTGTAGCGTTCGATTCCGGCTCGCAGAATATTGGCGATACTGCCACGTTGCTTGTCGCAGGCGGCGATTGCCCCGTCGTAATCATCGGCCCGCAGGAGAGTGATTACTTTTTTGAAAAAAGCTTGAACCGAAGATGTACCCCGGGCGATGCGCAAAGTAAGCCAGCGTTCGATTATGAATCCGAGATTCAGTACCAGCAGAGCGATCAGCACCGCCACCAGCGGTCCGCCCTCTTTAAGGTAATCCGGGAGAAATAATCCCCAAATTATAAAGCCGACGGCTATGGAAATCAGCAGTAAGACGATGATGAACACCGATTGTTTCACTTAATTCCTCCTATTTAAATTTATGAACTTTTACAATTCTAGAGCCGGAATCATGCCCAATAAGTGGGCGCCGATATTTAGCCAGATACCGAACCCGGCCATCCTGATGAAGCTGCCGAGGTTGAAATTTTCCCCCAGCGCACTTATGCCCAATGAACCGAATGGGTTCGGCTGCGACGAAATTACCAGAACCAGTAACAATAAATAAAGAAGCAAAGCGTAGAAATTCAGCCGGCTGGCCGACTTGACTTTCCGATAGTAGTCTTCTTTGGTCGGGTTGCCGTTGAGGGCCAGAAGATTTATAACGCCGACCAACGGGCTTATGAAAATCAACAAAACAGCCAGAACCAGCATCGCTTTCATCGCCAGATTCCCCCAAGCCACAAAGTTGCTCACGTAACCGAGATTGAACAGGAAAGCGAGGGCGATGCCCGAAACATGCTTGCCGTAAGCCGTGAAACTATAATATGGCAGAAACAGCGACAGAATCATGACCGCCGATCCGATCGATATCACCAGGCGATCGGATTTACCGAGTAGTCCGGCGTTTACTATCGAAAAATCCCTTTCGGGCCGGTAGTGAACGGCCGCCCGCTGCTGGATTTTTTCCAGATATTTCTTCCGCTCGGCCTCAGATTCCCAGAATTCCTTGATTTTCCCGGGGACATAATCGAAACCGAGATAATTGAATCGAAGCTCCTCGGGGCTTGAATTTTCGGTTTTCGTCATAGACACTCCAACCTCATTTACTAACGGACTTCGGTCCTGAGTTTTCCCTCTTGAGCGGCCTTGTTTTTCGGATTCAGATCGAGAACTTTCGTATAGAACGCATTGGCTTTCTTGATTTCGTTGCAAAGATGATAGGCCTGAGCCATGCTCATCAGATATTCCTCGTTGCGTGGCTCGCATTCCACCGCCGATTCCAGCAGAGGAACGGCGTTCTGGCACTCCCTCAGGACCACGTAGCAAAAACCGAGGTTTCCCTTGATCTTGCATTTTTCCTGAGCCGAGATTGCGCCGGTGGTATCTTTCAAGGCGGCTCGATAATGCTCGACGGCCTTATCGCATTGGAGCCGGAATTTGTAGATATTTCCCAGCATCTGCCGCATAACCGCATCATCGGACTTCAGTTTTAAGGCGCTTTCGAGCGTAGTTGCGGCAACATCGTACTGCTCTGTTTTCAGATAGCAGATGGCCAGATTGCGCAGCGTATTGACGTTGACGTCGGCTCCGGCAAGTTCGACTTTCCGCTTTATGAATGGAATCGCCCCCTTGTAATCCTGCTTATAATAGCGGGCGATGCCGGCGTATTCATAAGCGGCAACGTTGTT
>CAZHVC010000200.1:0-4294 GCA_964535765.1 uncultured Ignavibacteria bacterium
AATCAACGGCGCCGTGGCTCCGGAAAAGGAATTGACGGCTTGGCAGGATAAACTTTGTTCATATTTTATCGAAAATTATTGATATGAACTATTTCAATCGCCGTAGCGACGGGCTTTACTGCGAGAAAGTTCCGCTTGCCCGTTTGGCCGATAAATACGGAACCCCGCTTTATGTATATAGCTTGAAAACATTCGTCCGTCATCTCAGAGTCGTATCACAGGCTTTCGGCGATTTGCCGCATAGCGTATTTTATTCCGCTAAAGCGAATTCCAATTTAACCCTATTGCGCGTCATTGCCGAACTCGGTTATGGCTGCGATGTGGTATCGGTCGGCGAATATCTGACCGCCCGAAAAGCCGGCGTAAAAAGTATAATATTCTCGGGCGTCGGCAAAACAGCAGAAGAGATAAAGACCGCACTCAAAGGCGGAATCGAGTTTTTCGGTGTCGAGTCGGCCGCCGAATTGAAAACGATAGAGAAAATCGCCGCAAATTTGAAAATTCCAGCCCCCGTTTCGTTACGGGTCAATCCGGCCGTCGATCCGCGCACCCACAGGCATATCGCCACCGGATTGAAAAAAGAAAAATTCGGTATTCCGCCAGGCGAGGCCGAAAAGCTATACTTTAAGATCAATACGAGCAGATGGCTTAAACCTGTTGGCATCTCAATGCATATAGGTTCGCAAATACGGTCGGTTGAACCTTTTGTCGAGGCCTCCGGCAAGCTGAAGAGCCTTTATTTGAAACTGCTGAGGCAAAAAATCAGGTTGAAATATTTCGACCTCGGAGGAGGCTGGGCCGCCCCCTATTCGAAATCGGACAAAACCGCCATGCCCGATGATTATGTCAGGGCGATGCTGCCGCATCTTCGAAAACTCAAGGTCGAGTTCATCGTCGAGCCGGGGCGTTCGATAATCGGCAACGCCGGAGTGTTGCTGGCAAGAGTGGTTTACCTGAAACAGGGCGCCGGCAAAACGTTCGCCATTATAGATGCCGGTATGAACGATCTGATTCGCCCGGCCCTATACGATGCCCGACATGTTATCGAGCCGGTGGTTGTTCGCAATGGGCGGCGCCGTCTGACCGATGTCGTGGGACCGATTTGCGAAAGTGCGGATTCTTTCGCCAGAGGTATAAAATTACAATCGTTGAAAGAAGGCGATTTACTTTGTATATTCACCGCCGGCGCTTACGGAGTCTCGATGGCGTCGAATTACAACAGCCGGCCGAAACCGGCCGAGGTCCTTGTCGATAATACAAGGACATATCTTATTAGGGAAAGGGAAACGATTTCTGATTTATGGCGAAAACAGAAACTGATCAAACGGCCGTGGATATCGCCGCCGTTAAATTGAACGATGCCCGTCCGGCCTATCTTGAAATCGATCTAAAAGCCTTCGCCGCCAATTTTGCGGAAGTCCGCAAACTCGCAGGCAATGATCTGTCGATCATGGCGGTGGTAAAAGCCAATGCTTATGGACATGGCGCGCCGGCCATCGCCCGTTGCGCCCAGAATTGCGGAGCCACCTTTTTGGGAGTAGCATTTATCGAGGAAGGCGAACAGCTCCTGAATCATGGGATAAAGGTGCCGATAGTTGTGTTGTATCCGGACCTGCCGGAACGGGCATTGCGCCTGGTAAAATCCGATCTGATCGCGACAGTCGATGATATCGAATATGCCATCGCCCTGAATAGCGCCGCCGCGCTTCTGAAAAAGAAAGCCAGAGTTTTCCTCAAGCTGGAAACGGGGATGGGAAGATACGGCCTCGATCCCCGCGACCTCCGTCGATTCAAAGAATCGATCGAACAGCTCAAAAATATAAAAGTGATCGGAATCACCACCAATCTCGCCAATTCTGCGATGACCGACGGCAAGTTATCGAAAATGCAATTAGCCGCATTTGCCGAGTCGATCGATGGATTGGACGATGAGACTTCGTTAAATTACAAAAGCATAGAAAATTCGGGCGGGCTGCTCTATAGTCACCAGGATCGTTTCAATCTGATCCGTATCGGGATTCTTCTTTACGGGGTTTCTCCAAACGGTCTGCTTTCCGATCGATTTCAACCGGTGATGAGCCTTAAGAGCAGGATTATTAAAATCAAACGCTGGCCTGCCGGCCGCCCGCTTGGATATGGCGGGACTTTTGTCCCCGATCGGGAATCTCTGATCGCCACCATTCCCGTTGGGTATGCCGATGGCCTACCCTGGTTGCTATCGAATAGAGGGCGGGTTTTGATTAAAGGTAAAAGCTCTGCAATTGTCGGGAAGGTTTGCATGGATGCGATTATGGTCGATGTAACCGAAATCCCGGGTGTCGAGTCCGGCGAAGAAGTCGTTCTGATCGGTCAGCAGGGCAATGAGCGGATAACAATCGAGGAAGTGGCCTCGACCGCTGGATCTTTCCCCTATGAAATATTGACGAGAATGTCGGAAAGGTTGCCCAGGTATTACAAGGAAAGCACATGACCAGGGTGGCTGTCAACGTGGCCGATATCAGAGCCAAGCCGAAATTCAAATCGGAAAGGCTGACCCAAGCCCTTTTCAACGAAAGACTCGAGATGCTCGAAAAAGGCGGGGAATACTCACTGGTAAAATTACCCGACGGTTACCAGGGTTATATCAACAATAAATTCTTGGCCGAAAACGCCGACGTTCATGACGAGAATTACGTTATTTCCTCGGTATTTGCAGCCGCCTACAGCCTGTCTGATCCCGGCAAGGTGATGACCCTTCTGCCGTTTGTCTGTCGAATCTTCGCCGAGGAGCATGATGATTTCCGGCTGAGAATCGAGTCGCCGCGCTACGGTCCGCTCTTGATTGATAAATCCGCTGCAACCCTCATTGACAGAATACCTCGGTTGAAATACGGCGGGATTCAGCCGCTGTTCGAAAACCTTTTCAAATTCATCGGGGTTCTTTATTTGTGGGGTGGGAAAAGCTTTTTCGGTTTCGACTGTTCCGGATTCGTGCAGATCAATTTCGCCTATTTCGGCATCCGCCTGCCGCGGGATACCAAAGACCAGATAATGATGGGCAAGGAAATCGACCGAGAAAATATCAGGCCGGGAGATCTGTTGTTTTTCAAAAGGCATGTCGGTATCGCCGTCTCCGGTGATGAATATATTCATTCGAGCGTATCCGAGAACGGCGTCCATGTGAACAGTCTTGATAGGCGAAAACCGAACTACTTGAAAAACCGATCGATAGGCTTAATTGCGATAAGGAGAATAATTGAAGACTAAAGCTATAATCGTCGCGCTTTTTTTCGTAGCGGCGGTAGCGGGTTTGCTGTTTCTTCGTGAATTGACCGCCTCGCCGAGGACGATTCATGGGCTGGATTTTTTCGATAGAAACGGCGATTGGACCGGATTCCGATTCGAAAACCTGCAGGCCGAATCCGATTCAGATAAAATCGCCGCTGAGGGCGGATTTGCGGTTTTGCATAGTCCGACGATCAAGGCCGATTTCCCATTCAACGAAATGGTCTTGACCTGGAACTGTCTTTGTGATACCAACTCCGGCCTGGCGGTGGTTTTGGCGGTCGGCGATGCTGGGCAGCTCGGGCCAAGTTTTTTCTATCAGCGCTGGGGTTCGGTTCCGGATTCGTTGATTGCGACCATAAAAAGCCGATATCCGGATAGCGTGGATGGAATCGGCAAAGTCGATATCGACATTCTGAAATTGAACCGGAAGTATACATATTATGCCTTCGACTTGTATTTGTATGGCGGCGGTTCGATTCCTTTTATGATCGATCTGGTCAGCGTTTGCTATACCAACACTTCGGCCGGACCGAGCCTTGCCGCCCGAAACGATCCCGAGCCGACTCCGATAAAGCCGATTATGCTATCGGTTCCGTTTTACGCCCAGGGATCGCTTCCCGATTCCATATCAGGCCGCACCTGCAGCCCGACAAGTTTAGCCATGGTCTTGAGTTTTCATGGACTCGATTTCAACCACCTGGAGACAAGTCTGGCCGTCTATGATCCTTTTCATGATATATATGGCAATTGGCCATACAATATTCAGGCCGCCTATGCCATGGGGTCGATCAAAGCCTGGCTGGCCAGACACAATTCGTTCGCTGAAATTTACCCGGATATAGCCCTAGGCAATCCCGTTATAATCAGTATCGATGTCCCGCCGGGCAAGCTTCACGGTGCGCCCTATAACAGAACGGGCGGAGGACATCTGATTGTCGTGCGTGGCTTCGACGACAAAGGGAATGTATTGGTAAATGACCCGGCCGGGGATAACCCGCAGGAGGGGCTTGCGGCATACGATATCGAT
>CAZHVC010000201.1:0-4286 GCA_964535765.1 uncultured Ignavibacteria bacterium
ATGTATAGCAACGGGAAAACAGAGGCGACTTTTCCCGAAAAGCTGGTTTTTCTGTCAAGTTTCGACGACAGCCAGAGGCGGTAATCATCCAGTTTCCGCCAGAACTCCGCCAGCTCGCTTTCACCGATAATCGCCTCGGGTTTCCGCCATATTTTATCCTCATCATAGTGCTTGCAGCTAAAACAGTCTTTTCCTACATGCCTATATCCCCGGGGACAGCGGAAATCTTTGGCATGGATCCGGCATTTCCAGATAAATTGCAGGCAACCCTCTTCAAGGCAACGCTTTTCCTGAATAACATGGTAGGGCGAAACCTGATAATCGAAACGCCGATGTCGGGGATGGCGGCAGACGAAAACGCCCGGCATTTTGTACATATTTTTGATTATTGTTTGCATGCCAATTCAAATTCGCCTAGATTTTCTTTAATATCGTTTTCGGCAAGGGCGAAATCAAATGAACTTTTCGCGGAAATGAAGCGGAGTCTATAAAGTGGATAAACGGCTCCTTGCGGCTCGATATGAAATAACGGCAAAAGGAAAATATGAAACCGGCATGTTGTTTGCGTGAAATGGTTGCGAGGTATGATGGGCAGATTTCGCTATTGGGTGATTCCGTTGGTCGTTTTGGCGTTGCGGCCCGTTCCCGGTTTTGCCGACTGGCAATTCCAGGTGGTTTCGCGTATCGCCACTCCGGGTGCGGCTCAGGCTGTTGAAGTCGGCGGCAATTATGCTTTCGTAGCCGATTGGAACGCCGGCCTGACGATTTTTGACGTTTCTACTCCGAATTCTCCTGTCTTTATCGGCTCATTCAACCACGGCGGTTTTGTCAGCTCGGTGCGGCTCTCCGGCGATCTGGCTTTCCTTGCCCGCTGGAATAACGGCGTAACCATCCTGAACGTAAGCAATCCCGCCCAGCCGGAGTCGATAGGGGGATTCGACACGCCGGGGGTCGCCGTCGATATTGCCGTATCAGGCACGCTGCTGTTGGTGGCCGATCTGTATAACGGCCTGACCATACTCGATATCGCCGATCCCGTCCACCCGATCCAGGTGGGACATATTCCGGCGCGTAATTATTTTTACTCGGTTGCGGTGCTTGATACAGTAATTTATATCGCCGATCAAGGGTTTGGTTTGTTGACCTACACTCTGGGCGACACCGCCCATCCGGTGGAGAGAAACGCCCGCCGTCTGGCCAACGGCGCCTCGGCGATCGCCATACGCAACGGTTTTCTATATCTTTCGGGCGGCGGCAGCGGCTTGATAGTTTTCGATCTGGACAACCCTCTGGTGCCGGACAGCTTGACCATTATCGACACGCCGGGATTTCTGAATCAGGTCTGCTTTGCCGATACGTTCGCTTTTCTGGCCGATGAGACCGCCGGAATATTCGCCTATTCCTTGAGTTCGCCGGCGTTACCCCGTCGCTTAGGCTTTTACGACAGCCCGGGGACGGCCCGCGGTTGCGCCGCTTATGGCTATTACGTGTTGTTGGCCGACGGTGACACGCTTTTCGTGCTGTTGCCTGAATATCCGAACGCTATTGAAGGAACCGACGATCGTCTTCCCGGCTCGATTTCTCTGGCGGCCTTTCCCAATCCGTTCAACGGCGGTGTCAGTATCGATTTCAGTCTCCCCTGCGACGGTCATGTCGAGCTCAGCGTATTCGATATCGCCGGTCGCAAGGCAGGAGAACTCATATCGGGGTACCTCTGGGCGGGCGACTATCGGGTGACCTGGAGAGGTGATGGTCTCTGTTCGGGGGTTTACCACGTCGTTCTTTCCGGCAGCGGCTTAAGATCGACAGTCAGGCTAACGCTGTTAAAATGACTTCTTTTCCGATTATTCCTCTTTGTCCCGCAGCAGCAAGATAATTATCAGGGCGGCGGCTCCCACTATCAGAAATATCAGGTAGCGCGAAATGTTGTTTTTGGTGATCATGAAATAGATCGAGGCGGCCGTGAGCGCCACGCCCTCGACGACCAGCGTGGCCATGATTTTGTTTTTCAGCTTGGCCGATTCGGTGGCATAGCCGAAACCGATCGAAAGCAGCACAAAGAATAGGCCGACTAAGCGCAAGTCGAAAATCACGTTCGAATCGTAAATCAGGCTGGTCAGGGCGGCCAGCAGAATCGCCGCCAAGAAGGCCCCGCCGCAAGCGGCCACCAGCTTCATAGGTAGAAATATACCCGCCAGCGGCCCTGGTTTCGGTAAAGATAAACCATCGAATACTCCATCTTGCCGGTGGTTTGATCTATGAAAGTCATCTCGACCTGGGCCGAATCGCCGTTTACGAAATCCTGATTGATGACTATCCGCTGGTTTTTCCAGAACTGGCGGGTTCCGCCGTCGCCGGTCAAATTGCCGATAAGAGTTCGGCGCAACTTTTCCGGAGTCACCGTGTCGGCAGGGGGAAACTCGGCCATCCGTTTGGCGACCATGGCATCGAGGTCAAGGCGGCGTTCGATTTCCAGCGAATCGCCATCCAGCACGGCATAGATAAAACCGAAAGTGGCCTTGCGAGGGGTATCTTGCGGGCCGCAGGCAACCAGAGCGCAGCCCAATACCAGTAATGTTATAAAGTATCTATTCATTCACCGATATTTTATTACCCGGCGGCCGCTTCGTCAATTGTAAAAGTCGGCAGGAAAATTTTCAGCCAGCCGGTCGATATCCGGCTGGTGTTAATTATCTATTGTTAATATCGCTTTTTCTGTTATCATACCCATATGACCGATACTGACGGCAGACCCCCGCTGAGCGGACCGGCAAAGATTTCGCAGGTGGCGGCGGCTTTGCGGCGGGATATAGAGGAGACGCGGCGGAGCGGCGGTTTCCCGCTGTTCGTGTGCGATCTCGATGGCACGCTCGTCGATCATACCCTGAGGACGTTGATGATATTCCGCCAGGCGCCGCAGGAGATCGAATTGCCGGACTGGTTGGTTGCAAAATTGCAGGGGACCGATCTCGATTCGTTCGGTTATCATCCGGCGCAATCGCTCAAAGAGATGGGAGTCGCCGGCGAGGAGCTCGAGCGGCTGGTTGCGTTTTGGGATAGGAATTTTTTCGCCAACGATTTTCTGCCGTTCGACAGGCCGATCCGCAAGGGGGTGGAATTCGTCAACCGCCTACTCGAACTGGGGGTGGGGACGGTTTTTTTGACCGGCCGGGATCGGCCGCGGATGGGGAAAGGAACGGTCGCTTGGCTGGCCAAATACGGTTTACTCGATCGGCACAAAAAGGCTTCGCTGCTCATGAAAGAGGATCTTGCCTTGAGCAACGCCGAAGCCAAGATAGTGGCGATCGAAAAAATAAAGGGACTTGGTCGGCCGGTGTTGATAGCCGATAACGAACCTATCGAATTGAAAAAGGTCTGGGCGGAATTCCCCTCGGCTCAGGGGGTTCTGCTGAAAACGCCTTTTTCGGGTGTTCCCGCCGAATTGCCGGAGAGCACGCTGGTGATCGAGGATTTCGAAGAGATAGATAAGAAGCTCAGATGATTCAGCCGTCCGTTCACCCCAGCCCGACGTCCAGCATCATCATCACCGCGAATCCGAGCATCGCCCCCATGGTGGCGGCGTCCGAATGTCCCCCCGTTTGCGCCTCGGGCACGACCTCCTCGACCACCACGAATATCATCGCCCCAGCGGCGAATGCCAGAGCATAGGGAAGTATCGGCCGGGCGATAAGCACCAACCCGGCGCCGATGACGCCGGCCACCGGTTCGACCATCGCCGACAACTGGCCAAAAAAGAAACTTTTGCTTCTCGATAACCCCTCTCTTCTCAGCGGCATCGACACCGCCATTCCCTCGGGGAAGTTTTGAATTCCTATGCCGAGGGCGAGGGCGACGGCACCGGCGAGGTTCGCCGAGGGGAGATCTGCGGCGACCGCACCGAAGGCGACCCCGACGGCCAGACCTTCGGGGATATTATGCAGCGTTATCGCCAATATGAGCAGGGTGGTTTTCCGCCAGGTTGTCTTGATTCCTTCGGCGCTCGAAAGAGGCAGCCCCAGATGTAGATGCGGCAAAATCTTATCTAAAGCCCGCAGGAAAACGCCGCCGGCCAGAAATCCGACCACCGCCGGTACCCAGGCCGGATACGAAAAATCCTCGGACATTTCGATGGCCGGTGCCAGAAGCGACCAGTAACTGGCGGCTATCATGACTCCGGCGGCGAAGCCGAGCATACCATCGAGCATACGACGGCTTGGGTCCCGCGTGGTAAACACGGTGGCCGCCCCCAGAGCAGTCAAAAACCAAGTGAAACAGGTGGCCAGCAA
>CAZHVC010000202.1:0-4270 GCA_964535765.1 uncultured Ignavibacteria bacterium
CCAATCAGCCGATGCCGGTGCCCGAGAAACTGGATTTGATCACTCTGGACAAGATGGCGCATACTTATTTCCCCGAGGCCAAGCCGGTCAAGGCGAAGCAGCTGGCGGTTGAAGAGCGGCTGAAAAGCCTCGATGCGGAGATTACGAGCACATTGACTTTCGAGGAGGCGGTGGCCGAATCGAAGAGGTGTATGAGCTGCGGCTTGTGTTTCGACTGCGGCACCT
Source organism: uncultured Ignavibacteria bacterium (assembly GCA_964535765.1). GTDB lineage: Bacteria > Zixibacteria > MSB-5A5 > UBA10806 > 4484-95 > JBBIRK01. The sequence continues at coordinate 226 of CAZHVC010000202.1, forward strand.
GCTGGAGTTTGTGTCAGGACAACGCTATCGTGAAGCCGCTGATTCGCGGGCAGGAATATAAATTCAAACTCGAGTTCTGCAACGGCTGCAAGAAATGCGCGGAAAATTGCCCCTGCGGATATATAGAGATGCATTAGCCAACAATGAAATTAAAATAAATCAAGCACGGAGGATTGGAAATGCCGATTTTCGAATCAGGTAATGTAAAAATCGAGGTTGACGAAGACGGGTTTATCCAGGAAATGGATAAATGGAATGAAGAGGTCGCCATGGCTCTCGCCAGAGCTGAGGGCGTAACCGAGATGACAGAAAAGCATTGGAAAGTGGTAAATTATCTGCGCGACTATTATCAGAAATTCGGAATTGCACCGATGATCCGCAAACTATGCAAAGAAACGGGATTTTCGCTGAAGGAAATTTACGAGCTGTTTCCATCGGGCCCAGCCAAGGGAGCATGCAAAGTCGCCGGACTGGCCAAACCAACCGGCTGCGTTTGATATTTTTTCGGAATGCACGGGGTTTTCGGGTAATGTCGAATTGCCCGGAAACCCCATTTTAGCAGGTCGAAATCGGGCTGAAACGACGGTGTTTGAGAATGTCGCTGATCGATTTGCTGCGTCAACGCCGCGAAGGGATTCTCGATAAATGGACCGATTGCGTCGTGGCCACTTATGAGCCGCAGGCCACGGCCCATCTGAAAAATCAGCGCGACCGCTTCCTCAACCCTATCGGCAGCGCCATGAAAGAAAACCTGGCCGACATTTTCGATCGATTGCTGAATAACGGCGGTCAGGACCGGGGCTTGCCGAAAGACTTGATCAAGATCAGAGCGGTGCAGGATTTCGATCCGTCGAAAGCGCTTGCCTTTATATTTCAATTGAAAAAAATAATCGTCGAGGAGCTTGCCGACAATCTGGAAAAGACAGAAATCCAGCAGGAATACGCCGGCATTTGCGAGCGGATCGATGGAATCGCTCTGGATTGTTTCGACATATATATGGAATGCCGGGAACAGCTCGGTCAGATAAAAGTGAACGAATTCAAGCGTAGATATCAGAAACTGCTTGAAAGAACGTGCCTATTCGAAAGCAATGGTGTTCAAGATGAGGAATAACCGTATGGCTGAAATTCCTTTTCGCCGGAAGAGAAGGGTCGGCCGCAAATGAACGTTTTCATCTCTTTTCTGGCGGTCGTTGGTTTGATTGCAATGGTTCTGATCGGGGCGGGAACATTGCAGTGGCAGACACTATTCGGGGTGGTGATTCCCTATGCGGCGATAGCGGCGTTCCTGGTCGGCGTGGTTTATCGGGTGATCAGATGGGCCAAATCGCCGGTGCCGTTTAGTATAACGACCACCTGCGGCCAACAGAATTCGCTTCCCTGGATAAAATCGAATAAGCTCGACAATCCGAGTTCGACGCTCGGCGTGATAGGTCGCATGGCGCTGGAGATACTGCTGTTCCGTTCGCTGTTCAGAAACACGAAGGCCGAATTGAGGAGCGGACCCAGATTAACCTACACGGCTAACAAATGGCTCTGGCTGGGCGGGCTTGTCTTTCACTGGTCGTTTCTAATCGTATTTTTGCGTCACTATCGCTATTTCGCCGAGCCGGTGCCCGGATTCGTTCGGTTGCTGCAAAATATCGACGGTTTCTTCCAGATCGGGGTGCCGATAATTTATGTCACCAACCTTACCCTGCTGGCGGCCTTGACTTTTCTGTTTTTGCGCCGTCTGTTTTCGGCTCAATTGCGGTACTTTTCTCTTTTCGCCGATTACTTTCCCCTGCTTCTGATCGGGTCGATTGCGGCGACCGGCGTATTGATGAGGTATTTTTTCAAGACTGACATCGTGGCGGTCAAAGAGCTGGCGATGGGACTGGTGAGTTTCAATCCTGTCGTTCCGGATGGTCTGGGAATTCTCTTTTACATGCATCTGTTTCTCGTCTGTGTGCTGGTGGCGTATTTCCCCTACGGCAAGTTGATGCACATGGGCGGAGTGTTCCTTTCGCCCACCCGCAATCTGCCCAATAACAGCCGGAGCCGCCGGCATATCAATCCTTGGGATTACCCGGTGAAAGTGCACACCTATGAGGAGTGGGAGGAAGAATTCGCCGATAAGATCAAGGCCGCCGGATTGCCTATGGAAAAGGATAAGTGATGGCTGAAAAAACACCCAAACCCGAAGAGCTTGGCCGCATAGATTATCATCCACCGAAACGGAGCTGGATGGATCCGCAGGTGGAATTCCGCCATGGAACATTCAATTATGCGGCGGTCCCCGAGCGCGCCGAATATCTCGGTTTGCCGAACGTCCGCAAATGGCAACCGACGGACGCCGACTGGAAATTGCCGGAAAACTGGAAAGAGATAATTCTCAACGGCTTGAAGGAACGTCTTGAGCGATACCGTTCGCTGAAGGTTTTCATGGATATTTGCGTGCGCTGCGGTGCCTGCGCCGATAAATGTCATTTTTTCATCGGCTCCGGCGACCCCAAAAACATGCCCGTCTTGCGCGCCGAACTTTTGCGATCGGTATATCGCAACGATTTCACCCTGGCCGGCAAAATAATGGGCAAAATGGCCGGCGCCAGGGAGTTGACCGAGGAAGTCGTCAAGGAGTGGTTTTATTATTTTTATCAATGCACCGAGTGTCGGCGCTGTTCGGTTTTCTGCCCTTATGGAATCGACACGGCCGAAATCACCATGATGGTGCGTGAACTGTTGAACCTTATCGGTTGCGGGATCGATTGGATCACCACGCCGGCGGCCAATTGTTTCCGCACCGGCAATCACCTCGGAATTCAGCCGCACGGATTCAAAGACAGCATCGAATTCGCCGTCGACGAGCTTGAGGAATTGACGGGGATACGAGTGAACGCCCCGATCAATGAGAAGGGGAAAGACATCCTTTTCGTGATTCCATCGGCGGACTACTTCGGCACGCCGCATTATTATACTTTGCTGGGATATCTGGCGCTGTTTCACGAAATCGGATTGAGCTACACTTTCAGCGCCTACGCCTCAGAAGGCGGCAATTTCGGCCTGTTTCACTCGGCGGAAATGATGAAGCGGCTGAACAATAAAATATACGCCGAAGCCCGCCGGCTCAAGGTCAAATGGATAATCGGCGGAGAATGCGGCCATATGTGGCGGGTACTGCACCAGTATATGGATACCATAAACGGTCCGGCCGATTTTCTCGAGGTGCCCGTTTCCCCGGTGACCGGGACCAGATTCGAAAACGCCCGATCGACGAAGATGGTGCATATCTGCGAATTCACGGCCGACTTGATAAAACACGGCAAGCTGAAACTGGATCCAAGCCGCAACAACCATTGGCATGTCACTTTCCACGATTCATGCAATCCCTCGCGGGCGATGGGGTTGCTCGAGGAACCACGATATATTTTGAAAAACGTCTGCAACCATTTTCACGAGATGCCCGAAAACACGATCAGAGAGCAGACGTTCTGCTGCGGCTCCGGCTCGGGTTTGGGCACCGACGAAAATCTCGAAATGCGTCTTCGCGGAGGACTGCCGAGGGCCAATGCCGTGAAATTCGTCAAGGAGAAATACGGGGTCAATCTGTTGACCTGTATTTGCGCCATAGATAAGGCCACGCTGCCGCCGCTTCTGGAGTACTGGGTGCCCGGCGTCGAGGTCGCCGGAGTGCACGAGCTGGTCGGTAATGCGTTGATAATGAAAGGCGAAAAAAAGAGGGACGTCGATTTGCGGGGAACACCGCTATCGGCGGCGGAGGGTCGGTGATCATGTACGATGCGGGTAAGATTTTAACGGGCCTGATAATATTCCTGGCTTTAATTACGGTGCCGTTCTGGTACAACGCCCTGATCAGCGGTCAGGCCGATTACCGCCCCGAACCGAAACTGGCGACATCGGAAAAACAATGCGTGGCGCCGACCGATTATATGAGAGCGGCGCACATGGATTTTCTCAATCACTGGCGCGATTCGGTTGTCCGCCGGGGAAACAGGATGTTCACCACGTTCACCGGAAAAGAGATCGAAATGAGCCTGAGCAATAC
>CAZHVC010000203.1:0-4201 GCA_964535765.1 uncultured Ignavibacteria bacterium
TTTATAATCTATTTTTGTTCGACACTCGGCGGTTGACATAAGCGGGACTATCGCCATATTAGTCGCATGCGCATTGATCTGGCCACATTCGATCTCGATCATACTTTGGTGCGGCGGAAAACGCCGAATCTCGTTACCCTGAAAATGAAAGCGATCGAACGGGCGATCGCCGAAGTGTTCGGCATAAGGGAAGTTCATTATATGAGATATCTTGGCCCCGAACTGTTCGGCATGACCGATCGCTCGATCATGAGAGCGGTTCTCGTCAAACTTGGGGTCGATCCCGCAACCGTTGACGGCAACCTGAACCGTCTTTTTGCGGTAATGCTTGATTATTTCGAGCGGTCGATCAAGGCGAATCCGGAACCGGAATACGAAAGACTCGAGGGGGTCTTTGCCCTGCTCGAATTTTTGGGGAATGCGGGGGTGCGTTGCGGTCTGGCGACCGGCAATTATTCGGCGTTTGCCCGGTGGAAACTGCGCTCGACAGGGCTCGATCGATTTTTCGATTTCGGCGGTTTCGGCGAGGACGGCGAGGACAGAGCGAGGATTTTGCAGACGGCGCTCGACCGGGGCGGTTTCGGCAACGGCAAATTTGCCTGCCATTTCGGGGATTCTCCGGCGGATATCGTGGCGGCCAAGGCGAATGGCGTGCTGTCGGCGGCGGTCTCGATCGAGGCCGGCGGCAAATTTCCAGATCGCGATCTTGAAAAGGCGGGCGCCGGTATGATTATCCGCTCTTATTCGGACATCGGCCTAATCGCCGAATTCCTCGGCCTGTAACTTTATCGGCATATTCGCGATCAACCCGGCTGTCGTCGAGAAGTCGGTTATTATACTTTCTTTTCTGCTTGATAGCGTCGGTGCTTCAATTGCCAGTTCCGCCAGTAGGTGTAGATAACCGGCAATATTTCGAGAGTCAGAAAAGCGGAGCTGATAAGACCGCCGATCATGGGAGCGGCTATCCGTTTCATGACGTCGGCGCCGCTGCCGGTGGCCCATAGCAGTGGCAACAGGCCGATCATCGTTGTGCCGACCGTCATTAGCTTGGGCCGTATCCGCATCACCGTCCCCTCCATGTGCGCCCAGACTATATCATTCAGATCGTTCAACTTGCCGGCTTTTTTCCGGCGTTCGAATGCCTGATCGAGATACAAAACCATGACGATACCGGTTTCCGCCGCCAGTCCGATAAGGGCGATGATTCCCACCCAGGTGGCGGTGGAAAAGTTATAACCGAGGAAATACATTATCCAGATACTTCCCACAAGCGCGAACGGCACACTTACCAGGACGATTAGCGATTCGGCCAGGTTGCGGAAATTCAAATATAAGAACAGCAGCACCAATATAAGGGTTATTGGAATGACTATTTTCATCCGCTTGGCCATCTGCTCGAGCAATTCATACTGGCCGGTCCATTTGAGATAATAACCGGGCGGCAGCGCAACGCTTTTCAATGCCTTCTCTTTAGCTTCGCTTACGTAGCCGCCGATATCGCGCCGGCTCTGGTCGATATCGACGAAAACATAGCCGACGAGTCTACCCGCCTCGTCTTTGATCATCGGCGCCCCCTCTTTGATTTCGATCGAGGCGATTCGTCCGAGAGGTATCGCCGGCGTTTCCCTCGAATCAAGCCCGAACCGGCTTTGATATTGGGGATTAGTCATCGAAAGCTGGCCGTCGGCCATCCCGTTCATGGCCGACGGGGAACGCATGGCCCTATCCGCAGTACCAGGGAAAGCCCCTTTCGCTTGTCCGGTGGCATCCTCTTTCATGTCTTTCCAGGGATCATAACCGCTCATCTCCATAGAGGCCAGCAGGGGAGGATCGATAGGCGGGGCGATTCGGCTCATTTTCCCCATGAGTCGGTCGGCGGCTCCGCCGTTGCCGCCAGGCAACGGCACGAGGACCTCTTTGAGCCGCTTGATATCGTTTCGAAAATCTTTTGCATAGCGGACGTTGATAGTGAATCGATTCCGGCCCTCTATCGTGACCTCGATCGGCATGCCACCGATGGCCGATTCGATTACATCCTGAACGTCGGCGACGGTCAGCCCATAGCGGGCGATCGCCTTTCTATCGGGGATTATATCGATATAGTAACCGCCGGAATTTCGATCGGAGAATACGCTGCGCGTGCCGGGAATCGCCGACAGGGTATGTTCGAGTTCGCGCCCGATTCGATCTATTTCAGCCAGATCGTTGCCGAAAATTTTTATTCCGATCGGCGTCCGTATGCCGGTCGACAGCATGTCGATCCGCGTCTTTATCGGCATCGTCCAGGCGTTGGTCCATCCCGGGAATTGCAATGCTTTATCCAATTCGGCCACGAGCTCATCCCACTTGATCGGCCGCCTGTCAGGCCAGATCAGCCTTAACGGTGGTTTCAGAAAGTCGGGCATCCAGGTCGAATACCACCTTTTGACATCGATTTTTCGCCACTGGTTTCTGGGTTTTAGCTGGATCACGGTTTCCAGCATCGACAGCGGCGCCGGGTCGGTGGCGGTTTCGGCTCGACCGGCTTTGCCGAAAACGGTGATCACCTCCGGGAAAGATTTGATTATTCGATCCTGGTAGTGAAGGTATTGTTTTGCCTGCTCGATGGAGATGTTGGGTAGGGTGGTCGGCATATAAAGCAGGTCGCCCTCGTTGAGGGGCGGCATGAATTCCGAGCCGAGCCGGGAGATCATCGGGATGGTAGCCAGGATCGCCAACAGTCCGATAGCGATCGTCGATTTTGGGTTGCGCAGGGCGACATAGACGAACGGCTTGTAGAGCTTTATCAGAAACCTGGATATCGGGTGCTCGGATTCCGGCCTGATTTTGCCACGGATAAGCACCGTTAGCAAAGCCGGGGCGACCGTGATCGAGGTCAGGGCGGCAAAAAACATGGCGAATGTTTTGGTGTAAGCCAGCGGCTTGAACAGGCGCCCGCCCTGTCCGGTCAGGGCGAAAATCGGTAGGAAGGCGACCGTGATTATCAGAAGCGAATAGAAAATCGCCGGCCCGACTTCTTTTATCGCCTCGATGATGACTTCCCGGCGATCGGCTTTGCCGTCGGCCTTTTCCAGTCGTTTATGGGTATTTTCGACCAGCACGATGCTGGCATCCACCATCGCCCCGATCGCTATGGCGATTCCGCCTATGCTCATGATATTTGAATTTATGTTCAGCAGGTACATCGGGATGAAGGCCAAGGCGACGGCCACCGGCAAAGTGATAATCGGCACCAATGCGCTGCGAAAATGAAGCAAGAAAATCAGGATCACGATCGCCACCACTATCCCTTCTTCGATCAGGCTGCGGCGAAGCGTTTCGATCGCCCGGATAATCAGGCTGCTTCTGTCATAGACCGGGACAAGCTGGACACCCTCGGGAAACGAGGGCGATAATTCGGCGATTTTGTTTTTGATATTTTTTATCACTTCAAGGGCGTTTTCACCGTGCCTCATTATCACGATGCCGCCGACGGTTTCGCCGATACCGTTGAATTCGCCGAGGCCTCGCCGCATATCGGGACCGATACTGACCCGGGCGACATTGCCCAAAAGGATCGGTACGCCAGAGCGGTCGGCTCCCAGGGAAATGTTCCGGATCGCCTCGAGATCGCCGATATAACCGCGGCCCCGGATAATGTATTCGCGACCGCTCATTTCGATCGCCCGACCACCGACGTCCTTGTTGCTTCGACGGACAGCCCTGATCACGTCGGCAATAGTGACTCCGTAGGCCTTGAGTTTCAGCGGATCGATTTCCACCTGATATTGTTTCTGGTAGCCGCCGATACTTGCCACCTCCGCCACGCCGCTTACCGACGACAAAGCATATTGAAGACTGAAATCCTGAAAGGTTCGCAAATCGGCCAGATCGTGCCTGCCGGTCGTATCGATCAAGGCGTATTGATAAATCCACCCGACAGAGGTGGCATCGGGTCCGAGTCTGGGGGAGACGCCCGAAGGAAGTTTTCCCTCGATTTGTTTCAGATATTCGATAATCCTCGATCTGGCCCAATACAGGTCGGTGCCGTCATCGAAAATAACATAAACGAACGACATCCCGAACATGGAAAAGCCGCGCACGTCGTGCACCCGGGGGGCGGCCAATAGCGAAACCACTATAGGATAAGTGATCTGGTCCTCGATCAAATCAGGGCTGCGCCCCATCCAGCCATACGTCAACCGCGCCCATTCGGCAATTG
>CAZHVC010000204.1:0-4194 GCA_964535765.1 uncultured Ignavibacteria bacterium
TATTGATATTTAACGGCCTGCATCCTCGTTTTCGGGAGAGCCGGCGGCATAATTATTGCGTTCGGCAACAAAGGGCGGGTATGGTTTGTTTAATATTGAAGAAGGGCGGCGAAGGGATTTTCGGCAAGCCGTTATGAAACAAGCTTTTCTATTGACCCGGGAGAGACAGAAAATTATATTATGAGCTTAGGGCAAAATCGTTCGATGATTTCCTGTTGCCAGCGAATCGACAAAGCATGAAAATGAAATATTTTTTGAACTGTTTAGGAGGTTTTAAGTGAACAGATTTACCAACAAACGCGGTTTCACCCTGGTTGAAGTGCTGGTGGTGGTGGTCATCCTGGCGATTCTGGCGGCGATAGCGGTGCCGATATATTTGAGATATGTCGAAAGCGCCAGGGCGGCCGAAGCCCAGGAGGCGATAAGCGCCATTCACGCGGCGGCCAAGGTTTATCAATCCAATACCGGATCCTGGCCGACGAATATCAATCAATTGACGCAGCTTCAACTTGACGAAGTGACGAAGCAGCGTTGGAATTTCTCGATCGTCAGCGGCGGCCGCGGAATTCAAAGAATCGCCGCGACATCGACGGGTTTGATGCCGGGCGGTCCGGGCAAAACGGTGACATTCAATGCGGTCACCGGCAAGTGGTCGGGCTATGGAGTAGATTGATCTTTTCTGGCTGAAATGTCGGTTATCAAATATTAAACCGGGTAGGTCATTTGGATAATATAGGTTTGGCAAAAGGCGCGGTTTCGACCAATATCAAGGATCTGCATATTGACGACCTGCTGAAATTCACCAGCCAGCAGGGATCATCGGACTTGCATCTATCCGAGGGGTCGATGCCGATGATCAGGCTCGACGGCAAAATGATGAAACTCGAGCTGGAGGGAATCAGCCGCGAGGAGATTAGACGTTTGGTTCTCGAATCGCTTACGCCCGAGCTCAAGCAGAGATTCGACACCCAGTTCGAGGTCGATTTTTCGCGGGAGATCGACGATTATACGAGATTCCGTTGTAACGTATTTCGTCAGATTCAGGGAGTCGCCGGTTCATATCGCGTAATCCCCGCTGAAATCCGCAGTTTCGAGGAACTCGGATTACCCGACGTTTTGAAGCGGCTGTCGCTTCTGGAACGCGGCCTGGTGATATTGACCGGACCTACCGGCTCCGGCAAGACGACGTCGTTGGCCACGATGGTCGACTGGATAAATCAACATAAGGAATGCCATATTATCACGATCGAGGATCCGGTGGAGTATTTCCACACCTCGCGTCACAGCTTGATCAATCAGCGCGAACTCGGTTCGACCACGTTGTCGTTCGCCAACGCCTTAAGGGCGGCGCTGCGCGAGGATCCTGACGTAATTCTGGTGGGGGAGATGCGCGATCTTGAAACGGTTAGTTTGGCTTTGACCGCCGCCGAGACCGGCCATCTGGTGCTGACGACATTGCATACGTCATCGGCTGCGAAAACGATAGACCGTATTATCGACGTCTTTCCGGCCGAGCAGAAATCGCAGGTAAGGTCGATGCTTGCCGAGTCGGTTCAGGCGGTTGTGGCGCAGACGTTGATGCCGCGCAAGGATGGCGGGCGGGTGGTCGCCTGCGAAATCATGATAGCCACCACCGCAATCAGGAACCTTATCCGCGAAGACAAGATCTATCAAATACCGTCGATAATTCAGTCGGGAGGCAAAGTCGGGATGCAATCCAAGGATCAGCATCTGATGACGCTTGTCGCCGAGGGGAAAATCGAGCGGGCGGAAGCGGCCAAACATGCCGATAACGCGCGGCTGTTTTTGGAGTGATCTTGAAAGAACCGTTGGCGAACAGTCGTGGGGTGACATTGATCGAATTGATGATGGCGATTTTGTTTCTGACTATCGCCGGGGCGGCGGTTTATTTCATGTTCGTCCACGGGCAGGAATTGATCAACGAGCAATATCAACGTCGCCGGGTTTTGGAAAAAGCTCAGGAGAGAATGGAGCGGCTGAAATTTCTGGAAAGGAATCTTGGCAATGTTCCGGACAGCGAAAACAAATCCGGCAAGGATACGATAATGGCCGCACTTAACGAAGAAGGGGCGCCGCTGGTGGCCAATTACGAAGTGATCGTCCGGCATTCTCCCACGCTTGACGGCAACGGCAGACCCGTTTACGATTCGGTGGCGGTCAGTTACGATTGGAAAGCGTTTTCGGGGCGGCGATACAATATCGTGTTGTCAACGAAATATTGAAAGAATCGCCGGAGAGGTTTAAGAGGTCCATAGGTGCTGTCGAGGCTGAGTCAGAATAAAGGCGTCACGTTGGTGGAAGCGGTGGTGGTGGTTTTCATTTTCGGCTTTTTCACGGTGGGGATGGTCAACGCCTATATTTACGGGCTGAAATTGTTCAAATCGACCATGACGATGAATTTAATGTATACCGACGGCATGCTTGTCCTGAATAAAATCGAAAAGATGCTTCGCAACGCCGAAAGCATCAACGTGTTCGAAAGCGATATCAATCCCCGTATGGATTTGATCGTGCCGGAAAAGTCGTCGGCGCCGGGCCAGGTTGAGTTTTATGTGAACGCCAGCGATAAAAGTTTAAGGATGAACGATCGGCGTGTCGGCCATGGGGAATTCAATGTCCGACTGTTGCCGGCGACCACCTATTCTTCGCGGCGACGCACGGTGCAGGCATATAAAATGAAACGGGTCAAGTTCGAATACGCCAGGGATGTCACCGAGGGAATAATCGATCCTCAACAAATGATGGTGAGGGTGATCGTGGTTCTGGAGAACCCGGAAGGTGATACGCTGGTTCTCCGATCGACCACCTTAAATAGAAATTATACGGACTAACATTATAATCCCGGAGGGAGCAAATGAAGGGACGGCCTCTGACAGCGAAATTAAAGGACAACAAGGGGGTTGTTCTCGTTTGGGCTCTGATATTGTCGGTGATGATGATCGCCCTGGGCACGGCCTATCTCAAGTTTTTCAATGATTTCAGCAACACCGTTGATCTGGATATCATGCGGGTGCAGGCGAATTATTCGGCTCAGCTGGCTTTGGTGGATGCCTATTTGTATTCGAGGATGAATCATCCGGCGACCGAATATGGTTTGCAGGGAGTCGGTTTCTACGGTAACAACAGCTATGGATACATGATCTATCCAAGCGGGGGCAGCCAGGGAATTTTCAGCTGGGAGCATTATAAGATTGTGGCCAATGGATTTTCCAGGGATCCGGGTACCGGATATGTCTGGGACGAGGCTATATCGTACAGTTTCCGCTATGAAACGATGGCGGATTACCTGTGGCTTACCCATCGCGAGGTGGATCGGGTTAATTTCGACAGCATCTATTTCTGGTCGCCGGATACCCTTGACGGCAAGACGCATTCCAACGGCACGATTTTTATTCATCCGACGCGCAACATGCCGGTGTTTTACAAGCCGGTGTCAACTTGCATGCGCGATACTTATCCGCCCCGGAATTCCACCAACGCCCGTTTCTACGGCGGGTTCAGGGCGAACGCCCCACCCATTCGTTTCCCCGATCAGGCCGATTCGGTCCGTATCGCGGCTATGGGCACGCCTTATACTATCGGCGACGCCAATCCGGACAGCATGTATTATATAAGGCTTTATTCCGACTCGCTGATGTGGAAGGGGAGGCCGAGAAGCAATACGCCGTTCGATACGCTTTGGAATCAGTCGCACGTCCGGCGGATGAAGCTGCCGACGAACGGGGCGGTTTTCGTGAGAGGGAAGCTTTATATCGATGCGCCGCGGCGGCTCGGCGACGCCTCATACCGGGGGGTAAAGGGACGGGTTACGGTTGGCTGTTCGGATACGATGATTATCTTTCACGATATCTACCTGGCCTGCGCCGATACCTTTGGTCGGGTTCCGCCGAGTTGTTTATATGCGGTGGGGTTGATATCGGAAAAGTGGGTTCTTTTCAGCAAATACAGCGGCTATCCGACCTATCCCAATCCAAGGCAATTTCGGGTGAACGCCGGCATCGCGGCTTTGCGGGGATCGATGTCGGTGCAGGGGATATACGACTACAGCGTCAGCGAATACACCTCGCTTTTTATCCACGGCTGCATCAATCAGCAATATCGAGGGATAATCCATCGCGGATCGGAAGGGTACGGCTACGGATTCGTCCAGAAAGATTACATGTATGACCAGAG
>CAZHVC010000205.1:0-4188 GCA_964535765.1 uncultured Ignavibacteria bacterium
CGCGAGGGTGGCCGCACCGTCGGCGCCGGAGTCGTAACCGAAATCATAGAGTAAAACCATGGCTGGTCAAAAAATCAGAATCAGGCTTAAAGCCTATGATCATGTGGCGCTGGATCGCTCGGCTCAGGAAATCGTACAAACGGTTATGCGCACCGGCGCGAAAATTGCCGGCCCGGTGCCGTTGCCCACTAAAAGGACGGTTTATACCGTTTTGAGATCACCGCACGTCGATAAAAAATCGCGCGAGCAGTTCGAGATGCGGATCCATAAGCGATTGATCGATATCTACGATTCCAATCCGCAGACGGTGGATTCCTTGATGCGCCTCGATCTGCCGGCGGGAGTCGACGTGGAAATTAAAGTTTAAGGGTATGGCAATAAGATGAAGACTCTTTACGGTTTCAAAGTGGGGATGACCCGCATATTTGATGAGTCGGGGAACATGATTCCCGTTACCGTTATAAGATCCGAACCTCACTGGGTCATCCAGGTGAAATCGAAGGCCACCGATGGTTATGACGCGCTTCGCCTGGCATTCGGCACGATTCGCCGCAAGCTGGTATCGAAGCCGCTGGCCGGTCAATTCAAGAAGGTGGGCATCGAACCCTGTAGATATATCAGAGAGGTGCGGATTACCTCCGGAGATTCATTCAAGGTCGGCGACAAAATCGATGTCGGAGTGTTTGCCGTCGGCGACAAAGTGAAAGTTCTGGGCATATCCAAGGGTCACGGCTTTCAGGGTGCCGTCAAGCGCCACCATTTCCGCGGCGGGCCGAAATCGCACGGACAATCGGATAGACTTCGTGCCCCGGGTTCGGTCGGCGCGTCTTCATATCCCTCGCACACCTGGAAAGGTCAGAGAATGGCCGGGCATATGGGCAACCATCAGGTTACTGAGCGCAGCCTGCTCGTAAAAGCGGTCGAACCCAAACATAATCTTATCATGGTTAGAGGAGCAATTCCCGGAAAACCGGGAGGACTGGTGAAAATCATCAGGCAATAGGGATGGCTATAATGGCAGATGCAAAAGTATATGACAGCGACGGCAACGTGAAGGAGTCGATGACGCTTGATGGGCCTCTTTTCAACAGCGAGCCTAAGCCCCACCTGCTGCATCAGTACGTCAAAGGATATTTGAACAATCAGCGCCAGGGGACTTCCTCGACGAAAACCCGTACCGGCGTATCGGGCGGCGGGGCGAAACCGTGGCGGCAAAAAGGGACCGGCCGGGCGCGCGCCGGGTCGAACACCTCGCCGATCTGGGTGGGCGGCGGCATAGTCTGGGGACCGCATCCCAAATGCTGGTATGCGCCGATACCCAAAAAGCTGAAAAGACAAGCGCTTGTTTCTGCGTTCTCCGACAAGGCATCGGGAGACCGCCTGAGAATCGTCGAATTGCCGGCGCTGGAAAGCCCGCGGACAAAATTAATACATGAAATGCTTAAAAAGCACGATTTGTTGAACAAAAAAATATTGCTGCTCGACGAAGGCAAAAATGAAAATCTTGCGAAATCCTGCCGCAATATGAGATGGCTCATATATAAACGTTCTGCGCTGGTTAATCCCTATGATATTATCTGGGCCGATTGCGTCTTAATGACCCCTGGAGCGCTGCAGAAAATCGAGGAGGTTTTTAACAATTGAAAACCGCAAATGATATAATCAGCCAGGCGATCCTTTCCGAAAAAAGCACGATCATAAAGGAAAAGGAAAATCGTTACGTCTTCAGGGTGAATCCGCTGGCGAATAAATTGGAGATCAAAAAAGCGATCGAAAGCGCATTCGGCGTCAAGATCATTGATATCAAAACGATCAATGTCAAGGGCAAAACCAAGCGATTGGGCCGATTCGTCGGTAAACGCTCTTCCTGGAAAAAAGCGATCGTAAGGCTCAAAGAAGGCAATTCCATAGAAATATTCGAAAATGTTTAAGGAATAATAGATGGGCATGAAAAGTTACAAACCGATTACTCCGGGTCGTCGCTGGATGACGGTGGCCGATTTCGCCGAAATCACGCGGTCGGTGCCCGAAAAAAGCCTGCTGAAACCGCTTAAAAGCAAAGGCGGCCGCAATAACCAGGGTCGGGTCACCTGCAGGCACCAAGGAGGCGGACACAAACGACGCTACCGGCGGATAGATTTTCTGCGTGACAAAACCAATATCCCGGGTCGCGTCGTGGCGATCGAATACGATCCCAATCGCAGCGCCAGAATCGCGCTTTTGCATTATGCCGACGGCGAGAAACGGTACATAATCGCCCCGCTCAACATTCAGGTCGGCGATACCGTCAAGACGACGGACCAACTCGAAATTCAGCCCGGAAATTCTCTCCCGCTGGAGTTGATTCCCCTCGGCACGCAGATCCACAATATCGAAATCAAACCCGGCAAGGGGGCGCAGCTGGTTAGATCCGCCGGGGTTATGGCGGAGATATTAGCCAAGGAGGGCGATAACGCTCATGTCAGATTGCCGTCGGGCGAAGTCAGGCTGTTTTCGTTGAAGTGCCGTGCCACCATAGGCCAGGTCAGCAATATAGACAACATCAATATCAGTTTGGGGAAAGCCGGTCGATCGCGCTGGCTCGGGATAAGGC
This sequence comes from uncultured Ignavibacteria bacterium, assembly GCA_964535765.1. Lineage (GTDB taxonomy): Bacteria > Zixibacteria > MSB-5A5 > UBA10806 > 4484-95 > JBBIRK01. The sequence goes on from CAZHVC010000205.1 coordinate 2,594, forward strand.
CGTCCGTAAGGGGCGTGGCCATGAATCCGGTCGATCATCCCATGGGAGGCGGCGAAGGCAAGGCTTCCGGTGGCAGACCCTCGTGCAGCCCCTGGGGAAAATATACCAAAGGGCTTAAAACACGGAAAAAGAAGCTGTCCGATAAACTTATCGTGAAACGGAGAGGCAAGAATTAGATGGTTCGATTAAGGCTAATCGGAGGAGGAAACTGATGGCCCGGTCTTTGAAAAAGGGTCCATACATCGATCAAAACCTTTTGCGCAAACTCCAGGCGCTAAATCAAAGCGGGGAAAAGCGGGTCGTGAAAACCTGGGCTCGCCGTTCAACTATCTCTCCCGAGTTTGTGGGCCATACTCTTGCCGTCCATAATGGCAATAAGTTCATCCCGGTGTATATTACGGAAAATATGGTCGGCCATAAACTCGGCGAATTTGCGCCGACCCGGATATTCCGCGGGCATTCAGGCAAGATAACCGAGCGGACTACCGCTTTGAAATAGAGCAGGCTTATGGAATCAAGAGCTGTAATAAAGTACAACCGGATGTCGCCTCGCAAACTGCGGCAAGTGGCCGAATTGATCAAGGGCAAGGATTACGAAAACGCCAGGAGCATTCTCGATCTAACGCCTAAGGCGGCTTGCGAACCTTTGCTTAAAGCACTGAAATCCGCCGCCTCGAACGCCATTTCTCGTGAAGGAACATCCAAGGTCAAGGTTGAAAATCTATTCGTCAAGTCGATCCATATCGACGGCGGACCGATTTTGAAGCGCATACGCGCCGTTGGAATGGGTAGGGCCTACCGCATCCGCAAACGAACGGCTCACATCAACGTCGTGCTTGCCGAAAGGGAAGTACCCAAGGTGATGCGGCAGCGAAAGCCGGCAAAGGAAACCGCCGAAGACAGCAATAAGGCCAAGGAGGCTTAGTGGGACAGAAAACGCATCCATACGGTTTTAGATTGGGAATCATAAAGGGATGGCGATCGCGCTGGTTTTCTGCCAAGAATTATCCTGAACTGCTTCAGGAAGACCTCCTGATAAGGAGATATGTCAATAAAAGGCTTGAGCACGCCGGTGTTGCCGAGATCATAATTTTACGCGCGCCCAAAAAGGTTACCATCGATATACATACCGCCAAGCCGGGAATAGTGATCGGACGCAAAGGAGCCGAAGTCGATAAGCTCAAGGAAGAGCTGCAGATGCTGACCGGTAAGGAAATCTTGCTCAACATCGTGGAGGTGAAAAAACCCGAATTGTCGGCAAGTCTCGTGGCGCAGCAGATTGCTCATCAGCTTGAGGGAAGGGTATCGTTCAGGCGCGCCATGAAAAAAGCAGTTGCCACCACCATGAAAAGCGGTGCCGAGGGGATCAAGATAATTTGCAGCGGTCGGCTCGGCGGCGCCGAGATCGCTCGCAGTGAAAAGTATCATCAAGGCAGAGTGCCGCTCCATACTTTGCGGGCGGATATAGATTACGCTCAGGCCACCGCTCATACCACTTACGGTACTATCGGTGTCAAAACTTGGATCTGCCGCGGCGAAATCATCGACAAAGAGAAAATCGCTGCCAGCATCGTCGGCGATTCATCGACTGATCA
>CAZHVC010000206.1:0-4180 GCA_964535765.1 uncultured Ignavibacteria bacterium
CGCATTCCTACCCCGATTTCAACGTTCAACCGCCCAGCGATCCGTTGAACTGGGGCATTTCCCTGATTCTAACTAATCCATCGGATAGGGCTTATTTTTCGCTGCGCCCGCTTCCCGAAAAAAAGGCGGCCCTGATCGAATTATCCAGGGTAGGCGACAGTGAATTTTTCGAGCAGCGTTTCAAGCTCACCCGCGAAACGACTCTTCATATATATGCCCTGGGCGAAATGGGAAGCGATCGGGAGTTCGTCGATTACGGGTGGATTCAGGATGCATTTTCGGGAAGGATCGTTTGGGAGATGACCGCGTTGAACACCGATCACGCCGGAGGTTCGCGGAAAAACCGAATGTTCGATTCCGACATAACCCTGCCCCGCGGCGAATATACTCTGTTTTATATCAGCGACGATTCTCATTCTTATGACGATTGGAACGATTCGCCTCCGTTTGACCCGAAAGCATGGGGTGTTACGCTCTATCCCGGCAGCGGATTCAAAGAAGGAGACCTGGTGATACTCGCTCGGGCCGATCAGGCATCGGGATCCAACGTGCTGGTGAAGATGGTCGCCGTAAGAGACGATGAGCATAGAAAAGAGACATTCGTTTTGAAAAAGCAGACGCGGCTGCACATTTATGCCATAGGCGAAGGTGATTCCGATGAGATGTACGATTACGGCTGGATTATCGATAAATTGACCGGCCGGGCGGTCTGGGAAATGACTTGGCGGAATACCGAGCCGGCCGGCGGCGCCCGCAAGAACAGGATGTTCAACGACGACATCATACTCGACCAGGGAACCTATGAGGTCCATTTCCGGACGGATGGTTCACATTCGTTCGGTGATTGGAACGCGCCGAAGCCGCGCGATCCCTACGGTTGGGGGATCACCATAAGTTTTGTCGAATAAATTCTCCCTTATCTCCTCATCCGTAAAGCGGCCTTTCCCCGGGCCGCTTTTTTGATCGGCGGCCTTTTCAAATGTAATATTCTGGTGATTTGACGGCCGCCATTTGCTATAATGGCTGGCGTGAATCGAAGAAAGGAGAACGGACAATGAGAACGGCAACGATCCTGATATCGATCGTTATTTTTTGCGCCGCAAATCTAACGGCCGACCCATGGTCAAAATCGCTTGACCTCAACCTGACGGTAACGCAAAACAGCTATTCCGACAGCTGGAAAGGCGGCGAGGCAGGCAGCGCCAGTTGGGTGGCCAACGCCAGCGGCATTTTCGAAAAACAGCTATATCCCTCGTTTCGACACAAATCGACTATCAAGCTGGCTTTCGGGCAGACGCATATCCAGAATAAGGACAGCAAGAAATGGGCGAAACCGCAGAAATCGACCGATCTGATCGATTTCGAAAACCTCGGCTTGTTCACACTCAATTCTTTTGTCGATCCCTATATCGCCTTGCGCCTGGAGACGGTTTTTCTCGATGCCTCCGTCGGGGGAATCAACCGTTATTTTTCACCGGCGAAATTGACCGAATCGGGCGGGATAGCCCGCGTATTTTACAAAGCCGATAAAAACGAATTAATCAGCCGTCTCGGATTCGCTCTGCGGCAGACATTAACATCGACGATAATCGATACGGCCGCCGCAATCACCGAATCCAAAAGCACGCAGGACGGCGGCTTGGAGATGGTCGGCGATTTCAAACAGGCACTTTCCGCGACAATGATGATCACCTCCAAGCTTTCATTATACAAAGCTCTGTTTTACTCCAAAGCCGATGATTTCAAAGGAACCGCCGCCGAGAATTATTGGAAGGCGGTGGATGTCAATCTCGAAACCAAGATTTCGGCGTCGGTGGCGAAATATGTGGAGGTTTCTTTATATCTACAAGCCCTGTATGATAAGGAAATAGATCTTCGGGGACGATTCAAACAGACTCTGGCGCTCGGGCTGACTTACAAATTGTTTTAAGGGATGATCGAAAAAGGCATCGCCAATCGGGCATGGCGATTTATTTTTCGGTTTTGAACCCTATGTTTTTTTCTTCCTGGCCGTAGATTTTGATTTGCCCGAAATCGTTTTCGTATTTTTTTATGTTTTCCTCAAGCGATCGCAGCAGCATTTTAGCGTGCGCCGGAGTCATGATCACGCGGGCATAGATTTTGGCCTTGTTCACGCCGGGCATGACCCTGGCGAAATCGAATATGAACTCCTGCGGTGAAATGACAATCAGAGCCATATTCGAATAGATCCCTTCGGATTCCTTTTCCGGCAATTCGACATTGATCTGCCGGGTGGGCTGTTTTTCGTTCATCGTTTCCGCTCCTGTTTTGCCTTGCCTAACTTCCGCCAGAATAATATAATTTACGCCCGTGTCAATACAAAAGGTCAACCGGTGAATAAGTCGAAACTGGGCAGGATATTTTCCGCGATGGGCAAGGTGCGGATTTTGGTGATCGGGGATATCATGCTCGACCGCTATCTCTGGGGGGCGGTATCGAGAATTTCACCCGAAGCGCCCGTGCCGATCGTCGAAATCCGAAATGAAGAACACCTCCTCGGTGGAGCGGCCAACGTGGCGATGAATATCGCCGCTCTCGGCGGCCGGGTGCGTCTTGCCGGAATAATCGGCAAGGACGAATTCGGGAAAAAGCTGCGTGCGCTTGCCCGGAAAAACCGATTGGCTATCGATGGGGTATTCGTCGATAGCAGCCGGCCCACCACCGTGAAAACCAGAATCATCGCCCACAATCAACAGGTAGTCAGAGCCGATCGGGAAAAGCGGGATCTTCTTTCTCCGGCACTCCGTAAGAAAATGCTCGCCTATGTGGCGAGAATGCTCCCCTCAACCGATGCCGTCGTAATCTCCGACTATGGCAAGGGCGTTATAGACGCCGGATTGGTGGAGTTCGTCACGGCGGAGTGCGCAAGCCGCGGCATATTCGTTGCGGTCGATCCCAAGGAAACGAATTTCTATGCCTATAAGCATGTCTCGACAATCACCCCCAATCACCATGAGGCGGGATTTGTCGCCGGCAGAAAAATCGTCGATGATCGCAGCCTCGAGGATGTCGGCTGGATGCTGCTTGAACGTTTGCAGGCCGGATCGATTCTCATAACGCTTGGGGAAAAAGGTATGGCTCTTTTCGAGAATAGTCGATCCGGAGGCGAAGCGAATCGCAGTCTGACCCGGATTCCGACAATGGCCCGGAAGGTTTTCGATGTCACCGGTGCCGGCGATACCGTAATTGCGGTGATGACTCTGGCGGCAGCTGCGGGCGGTTCTCTCAAAGAGGCCGCATTTATCGCCAACGTCGCCGCCGGCGAAGTGGTGGCCGAAATCGGCACCGCCCAGGTAGATCGGGAACGGCTTCGCAAACTGACGCTGGAACGCGCCGCCCAGGCGGAATTTTAGCTCAATGAGCCGTTGGCCGGCATGCCCACTGCAAACGACGATTCGAGTCGATCGATCGATGCGATAAGATGGGGAAAATAGTAAGTCAGAGCCGGGCCGTCGAAATTCGCGATCGATGCCGCCGTTTAAGGCGAAAAGTGGTTTTCACCAACGGCTGTTTCGATATCATCCATCGCGGTCATATAGAATACCTCGCCAAAGCCAAAAAATTGGGTGATCTGCTGATCGTCGGCCTCAACGGCGACAATTCGGTGCGCAAGCTGAAAGGAAAGGGCCGGCCGGTGATCCCTCAGCAGGATCGCGCATTCATTTTGTCCCACCTGGATATGGTGGACTACGTGGTCATGTTCGACACATTGACGCCGAAGCGACTGATCAAGAAAATAGCGCCCGATATCCTTGTCAAGGGCGGTGATTATGATCCCCGGACCATAGTCGGTGCCGATGAGGTCAAGGCCTTCGGCGGCAAAGTGATTACGCTTCCATATATTCCGGGACGTTCCACGTCGGCAATAATAAATAGGGTGCGCTCGGCGACATAACCCGGCCGAGCGAATTCGAAAATTGTATGATTTCCGCAAGGATTGCTTTTTTATTATGTGAAAGGCAGGTAATCGAATCAGGGCCTAAACCGGGATTTTCGATTCCGGCGTAAGCAATAAGCAGATAACGAATTAAGGGATAACGCTTGACAGTGTCTCGAATTGCGATTATAATTGAAACCTTTAACCGATGTTATGAGTATGGAAATCGAACAACCAACATCCCCTGATATCGAAGCATTCAGGGCGATGGAACTGCTGAGA
>CAZHVC010000207.1:0-4150 GCA_964535765.1 uncultured Ignavibacteria bacterium
ATTCCACTCAATGCGGACCAGCCTGGAGATAACCATCGATCAAGGTGGCCACTTCTTGACCCAACATGTTGAATACCGTCAACTTTACAGGCGAAGGTTCGGCCAGAGAAAAAGAAATCGTCGTCGAGGGGTTGAACGGATTCGGATAGTTCTTGTCCAAAGAGAATCCGACAGGCAATGACTCGTTGCCGTCCTCTTTGGCCAAAAGCATCGCTCCGGCCGGCGGCAGTGCAATTACCCGGCCGTCGGCAAGCGCCGCAAAGAGCCCGAAAGCAGGACCGTTCTGGTTGCCGTTGGGGTCAAGAAATCCGGAGGCGAACACGATTGCCGAACCGCCGCGCAAGGAGGAGAGATCCGCATTGAAAGAAGCCACCGTAACATTGTTGTTGTCGGCTGGGGTAACGTCAAGCCGGTATTCGATAGCCGGCAAAGACCTGTAACCAGAAAAGCGGCCGTAAGACAAGTCGTTGAAAAGCGGCCAGTTCCTGAAATAATGGAGGACGACATCAACGGCCGGGGCATCGCTGGCGCCATGAAATACGATGACATCGACCAGCCCCCTTATCCTCGCCTCTTCACGAATATCGTCTCTGGCAAAAAGATTGAAAGAAATATTGCTCCCGCCGGGGTTCGGGGCAAAAGCCGCTGTATCGAGTACGCCATTGGCAATCGCGACATAGGTGCCGCCGCGCTCCAGCACCACATTGAATGTGGCGATGGCATCGTCGGAGGAGTCGCTATTGGCCGGAGCCACCCCGATCTCAAGAGCCGTCTCCGCCGGAACATTGACGAACGGCGTGGCCGTCCTGAAAGCGAAGTCGTTCAACAATCGAGAGCCGTTGACATAGATATCAACCATACTCGCGGCAGGATCGGCGGCGTTATGGATGATTTGCAAACGGGCCAGCGGTTCTTCGGCGGGCAAGGTCACCACCGTGCCATTGGGCAAAGCCGCAAAAAGACCGAAAGCCGGACCGTTCTGATTATTGGCCGGATTCAGAAAGCCGGAGGCGAATACCACCGCCGCCGAGCCGGCAAGACCAGACAAATCGGCCCTGAAAGAAGCCAGTATTTCGTCGTTGTCACTTTCCGGGGTAATATCAATTATATATTCGTCCGGCCATACCGACCTGTAGTTTGATAATTCCCGGTAAGAAAGATTGTTGGCGAGCTTTCTATGATCCGCACCCCTTATCAGAACATCGACCGAGGGAGCATCGCTTGCACCATGAAAAACAACCAGATCGACCAGCCGGCGAAACCGCGAATGCTCTCTTATGCGATCTCTGGCGAACAGGTTGAAAGCGATATCTATTCCCTCGGGGTTGGCGGCGAACGAGCCGGGATCAAGCACGCCGTTGGCGATCGCCACGTAAGTCCTGTTGGACCGCAACGTCACCGGGAAAACAGCTATTATATCATTGGGCGAGTTGCTGTTGCCGGGAGCGACTCCTATGTCTAACCGGGTCTCCGCCGGGACATTGAGGAAAGGAGTGGCTGCTCTGAAAGCGAAATCGTCAAGAAGCAAGGAATTGTTAACGTAAATATCCACTACGGCGGCGGCCGGATCGGCGGCGTTATGAATTACCTGAAGGCGCGCCGTTTGAGCATCAGCTTTTGAAAACGCAAAAGAGGCCAGTATAAATATAATTGCCGTCAGTTTTTTCATTTTCTCATCCTTTGAACTGAATTTGATTCATTTGGTTTACAGTGGGGACCCGCACCCGGGCCCCCTGTCGATAACCGCTACTTGGGAATTACAACCGTATCGATAACATGAATCACGCCGTTGGAACACTCGATATCGGTGGCAACGACTCTGGCGTTATCGACCATAACGCCTTTCTTGTCCGTTTTAACCGTCAAAGATTGGCCGTTGAGTGTCTTGGCCGAATTAATCTTGACCACCTCGGCGGCCGTCACTTTGCCGGAAACGACATGATAGGTGAGTATCGAGGTCAACTTTTCTTTGTCTTTCAAAAGCGATTCGAGGGTACCCGTAGGCAACTTGGCAAAGGCGCTATCGTTTGGAGCAAAAACCGTAAAGGGACCTTTACCCTTGAGGGTTTCGACCAAACCAGCGGCCTTTACGGCGGCCACAAGTGTATTGAAAGCGCCAGCGGAGACGGCCGTCTCAACGATATCTTTCGGCTGAGGTTTAGCCGACGACGGCATCTGTTTGCTGTGTTCCTCGGCCCCGGCAACCTGGTTAAAAGAGATAAGCGCCAAGCCCAATAGGGGGACGAGAACGAATCTGCGGAACTTCATTTTGGATCCTTTCATTTTTTTCTGATTTCCGATTATTTTTGCCGTTTCCAATTTTTTTCCGGGGCAGGCTAACGGACATCAGCGCGGGCCAGAGCCCGGCGACGTTGGGTCGAGAGCAGCGCCATCGCCAGATAGATCGCGCTCAAGCCGACGACGATATAGATCGCTCGGCTGAAAGCGGTCATGTTGCCCAGAAAAGTCGCCACCAGATCGAAATTGAATAGGCCGACCAGGCCCCAATTCAGGCCCCCCACGATCAGCAGGGTCATTACGATTAAGTCCAGAGTTTTCATTTTTGCCTCCTTATGGTTTGAGTTGTTCTCTGGTTTCAGAGAGCTTGAACCAGGCTCGTATAATAAATGTTCCCAAAATGTATAAATAATGTATAATATTTTGCTTATTTTATATAACCTATGGCTAATCTTTCGGTTAACCAATAATAATGCGGTCTGTTGATAAATATAATTGCTTTTGTAGAACTTTTGTGTAAAATTGATAGTTAAAATAACCAAAACGGCCAAAAAGGAAAAATTTAAGGAAAGACAAAAATGGAAATCAGACACAGCCTTAAAGCCGTCGCCAGACAAACCGGCCTGAGCCCCTATCTGATCCGCGCCTGGGAACGCCGCTATGGGGCAATTATGCCAGGACGCAGCCACAGCCAACGCAGATATTACACCGATGACGACATCAAGCGACTCATTCTTTTGAAAAACGCAACCCAGCTTGGCGAAAGCATCGGCAGCATCGCCAATCTCAACAACGATGATCTGAAAAGAATAATCAGCGAAATTTCTCTCGGCGACAACCGGCCGCCGGCGGCTGATCTCCCCCGGAAACACAATTTGACGGCCAACGATTATTATTCACAGGCGCTCGAATTGGTCAGAAAGCTGGAGTTCGATGCGTTTGAAAAAAAGCTTATGGAGGCCTCGGCGGCTCTGTCTATCCCCTCCTTGCTCAATCAAATTGTCGGCCCAGCGCTGAACGCAGTGGGGGAAATGTGGTCTAACGGGGAATTGCGTATCGCCGACGAACATCGCGTTTCGGCTATAATAAGGAGTTTTCTCGGTTCGCTCCTCAGGTCCGACAATCAATCCCCCGGCACTGGCTGTCTTGTCTCGACCACACCCGCCAGACAACTTCACGAATTGGGGGCGTTGATGGTCTCGCTTACCGCCTCGGTATTAGGTTGGAAAACCATTTACTTGGGTCCGAATCTCCCGCCGGAAGAAATCGCCGGCGCGGTGAATACGCACAATGCCTCCGTCTTGGCTTTGAGCATTATTTACCCCAATAACGATCCATACCTGGGATCGGATTTGATTCAGATACGGCGCTTGATCGGCGGTGACGTCTCGATCCTTGTCGGCGGCAGAGCGGCAGCCGATTATCATCGTTTCATCGAGGAGATTTCCGCCAATTATATCAACACCTTGGGGGGTCTGAGACAGCACCTGGAAAGCGGCTTTAATCGGGAACCAAACGAAAGGAACACTGATGAATAAATTGTTCGTTACGATTTTTTTATTTTCTGTCATGGTCCCGTTTTCGTCGGGGGAAAACGGACCCATGGGCAAAATAACCGGTACGGTGGTTCACAGCGGCAACCAGGAACCGTTGCCGGGAGCGGCGATTTTCGTTCTCGGGACCAATATCGGAACAGCCACCGATTCACTGGGGCGTTACACTATCAATATCGCCCCCGGGACCTATTCCCTCAGCGTATCTTTGATCGGATATGGCTCGGATACAAAAAACGACATTCAGGTGAACAATGTTCGACCAACCGTGGTCAATTTCAGTATCAACGAAAGCTCTGTGGCGATTGAAAATGTCGTTGTCAGACCGGGCTTTTTCTAGAAGTCGCCCGATCTGAAAC
>CAZHVC010000208.1:0-4096 GCA_964535765.1 uncultured Ignavibacteria bacterium
CCCGCAGGTTCGATAGTCGCCGCCGCAGGCCGAGCACTCCGGCTGCTCGTAAAGAAAACTGACCGAACACTCCTTATAGATGCCGGAATCGATATTGATGCGCAGTCGTTCGGCGTAATCGACCCCGCGCGGCCAGAAAAAATAGCATTTAACCCATAGCCGCTCTTCCTTTTCCACCGTCTCGGCCCAAAATATCCTGGCCACCGGCAAAGCCGATTTGTCATGCCCGATCAAAACCGGCGTGTCCGGAAACAGATCGACGATTTTCGCCAGCTCGGCGCGATCGAAACAACCGCCGAGGGAGTTGGGAAAATCGTTGAGCACGTACATGGCTCTGATATGGATTTGTTCCGCCTGCAGCGGGACGGGCGGCTTGACATTGGAATTTACCAGATCGATATATTTTTTGTAAGTTGAACCGATGGAAACGGCGGTCAAATTGACGAATTGCGTGGCCTGAAGCATTTTGAAATTCTCCTTCACTGGAGCGCCGAAATCAAAGCAAATGCGAGTTGCATAAGGATGTTTTGAACCAATTGCCCGCCATAAGCGGACTTAGCGAGACTGTGCAGGCTTTTGCAAAATATGTTCATTTGGCGGCCAATTATATTTTATTAGATTACGGAGAACTTTGTTTGTGACCATATAACTCGTTGAAAGATAAGCAATAAACGGTATGTGCCTGAGAATATTTATTGGCACGGTTATTGCGTCACATTTAGAAAGTTAAATTTGATTGTTATTGCTTAATTGATTTTAGGCGAGGGAAAAAATGAGACAGCTTAAGTTGATTGCCGCAGTTTCGCTTCTGGTGTTCGGTTTATTGAGCACAGCCGATGCCCGTTATCTTCTCGATGAGTATTTCGGCGTAAACCTCTCGGTCAACGCCGCTACCGGCAGATTCAATATGCCGTGGACTCCGACAAGAGGATCGATGATCCATGAGGATTGGCGCACCGATGGTGATTCGCAGGCGCCGGATCCGGGACCTCGCTATTATCTGTCAGAGGTTTTCGATCTCGAGGCTTTATACCTGGATATCAACAAACGAACCAACGAAATCGTCTATTCGATCGTGACCTCGATGCCGCCCACCGGATTCAACCAGGTTCCGTGGTATCCGGGTTACGTCTTCCGCGCCGGCGACATCCGTTTCAATATCGGCAGCAATATGTATGTCGTCGGGACGTTCGGGGCCACTTTCGGCAACCTGTATTACAACCCGACGATGATCTACACCGACGGCCATCGGGGATTCGGCAGCCGGGGCAACCCGATCCTGGCTCCGGGCAGCACGGCCATGGCCGCGCCAGAGATGACTTTCAGCTATGAAGAATATCTGCGCGAAGATGGTTCTCATCTGTTGGAAAACGGCTACTACACCTATATCATGGAAGGCAGAATCTCCCTATCGACTTTGGGCGGCGATGTCAACGCCGCCGGCATGACTTTGGGAATGAGCTGCAACAACGATCTGGCGACAGTGACGACCACGGCGATTCCGGAACCCGGCACGCTGACTTTGATCGGGTTCGGTCTGGCCGGTCTGTACGGCGCCACCCGCAAGCGCAAGAAAAACTAAACCAGCGTAGATTGAATTCCAAGCCGGTTTCCTTTCGGGAACCGGCTTTTTTATGGCATATTGGGCGGGCTCTAATGTAACTTCGTGGCCGCCGCTGCACGGCGTCTTGTGCTGCATCAACGATTGCGATAACGATCCAAAGAAATCGAATATTTCAATTTAACGCCGGCTGACAAGCTCGATAAGCGGCGCCTCGGCCGGGCAACCCAAACGGAACGGAAACCAATGTCCCATGCCGGCGGAGGTGTATAATTTGCCCCCCTGGTCGTTTTCATACAGGCCCCAAAGGTAGCGGTAGCCGACTACGCTCTCGAAAACGGAACGTCCGGCAAACCCGATCTGGCCGCCGTGAGTGTGTCCGGCCAGCGTAAGATCGATCCGGTGGCTGGACGCAAAATCAAAACCCTCCGGCCGATGCGTCATCAATATGCGGAACGAACCCGCAGGTGCCTGAGCCATGGCCAAGCTCACCGTTTTTTTCAAGAAAGCCGTGTTGTCCTTGGTCAACCTGCGGGGATCATCGGCGCCCCCAAGGTAAACGACCGCCTCCCCCACATTGATAGTCCGCCCCTCGTTGACCAATAACTGAATCGAGGTCTTCCCTATTTCACGACGAAAGATATCAACCCCCCGATAGTATTCGTGATTGCCAAGGCTGAAAAAACAGCCAAACGGCGGGGCGAATTCCTCGACAAGCGCCAGAGCGCGCTTAAGCGAACCGAGATCATCGGCAAGATCACCGGTAATCAGCACCAGATCCGGTTTCAGCGGCAAGGCCTCGGCAACGAATCGCTCAAAATCCTCGAGAGTGACATAATAGCCGAGATGAACATCGGAAATCTGCAAAATCCTGAAACCGATGAGTGACTGCGGCAAGCCGTCGAATTCTATCTTGAGCTTACGAATTTTCGTTGGGGCGAAAGATTTTATGAAGCCGCCGGTTCCGGCCGTCACCGCCGCCAGAGGCGCGGCCTGCAGGGCGCTTTTCAATAACCTGCGCCGTGACCTATCGGGCGCTGCCGATCTCTCGGCCGTGCCTCCGTCCGCCAGCCGCCGATAGACCCACAACGCCAGATTCACCAGCCCGGATAGGGGGACCGAAACGATCAAAGCGATAAAGGCTATCACCACCAGCGCCGAGGCGGCCGCCCCTATTCCGGCCGGAATCCCATATCCAGCGGCGCCCAATCCCCAGAGAATTATAAATATAATGCCTGCCAGAGTAATAATGATGATCAGACGACCGATCCGATATTTGGCCCAAAACCCCGGCAGGGAGATCTTGCATAGAATCGCCGTCAAGCCGGCCAGAGCCAGCATGAATATCAGCCCGGCGATTATCGGATAGAATTCAGTCAAACAACTCCTTCCCGGAATCGACCGCAAGGAATATTGCGACGCCCGTCATTTTCCATTATTTGGACGGCAACTTTTCGGCCCGTTCGTTCGTTTTGTCGTCAGCGGACATATTACGGAACCGGATTCCATTGTAATAATAAGATGAATCGAAAACAGCCCGAAAATTGTTCCGAAGGACGAAAAAGCTTGCCAAAACAATTAATATTTTGTAAAGGTTTACCGAAAAAATAAGGCGATTCGCAGATGAAAGTTAAAACAATATGCGAAAGCGGAGGGTCTAATGTTCTGCGCCTATTGTGATGAGATGATTACCGGAAAGTCGTTCATCTTTGATGGCGAGGAATATTGTTCCAAGGAGTGCCTTGAGGCCGCCAAGGCCGAGATGGAAGGCAACGTCGATGAGTATGACGAAGACGTCGATGAAGAGTGGGAGGACGAGTCGGAGGACGAGGAAGACGATTACAATTAGCGGCCGGCGACGGTGGTTTGCCTGAGCCGACGGCAGATTAGGCGGAAATGATCGTCATCGCTCGCCGGCCTCGACGCTTAGCCAGATTCCGCCGGAGGAGCTCTTGCGATGCGGGCATGGGCGATTGATTTGGCGGCCGCCGCGACGCTCTTTCCGCTTCTTGTAGGAAGACTCATCGTCGGGGTATTTCCGCCCGGGCGCGGCTGGGGTTTTGACCAGGCCCGCTATTTTTCCTTTGCTGAAATCATCCCATATTCAGTCGGCCTGTTGTTCTTATGGTTTGCATGGGCGGCCTCGGCCGGGCTCCGGCCTTCTTATTTTGAAAAGAAACTGTTTCTGTCGAATCCGCGGCTGTTACAGGCAGCCGGGATTTTGCTGTTTACGGCGTCAGTCATCGTCTTCGCCGATTCCACCAATCTTCTCGGCGATGGTTTACTGCGGGCGGCCGAAATAACCAGGCAACCGTCATTATTCACCCTGAGACTCCACGCCGCCGAACCGCTGAATTTCATCCTCCACAATTTCGCTTTCAAGATGGTTTTCGAAAGATTCGGTATCGAACCGGCTTTCACCTACCGCTTTTTCAGCTGGCTGGCCGGAATTTCCTTTTTGGCTGTGGTCTATTCGCTTTCCTGTCAATTGACCGCTCATGGCATTCCGCGTTGGCTGACGATTCCCTATATATT
>CAZHVC010000209.1:0-4076 GCA_964535765.1 uncultured Ignavibacteria bacterium
TCCCGTAGGAGTGGAAAACCGCCTCGAACTGAAAGCCGCTTCAAAAAAGATAGCCGTCATGCAGCATACCGAAAAAATAATCAAGGGGAATCTGCTGCCTGGAATCACCGCATTCGCCGTTTACAATTACGGACGGCCCAATCGTGAGCTCACCGGTAATGATTGGAACGATTCATTCATGAGTGGCCTGAATTTATACTGGGAATTCAATCTCGGCGGCAGAGAACTCAAAAATATTCAGGCGGCCGCATCTAAAACGAGGTCATCCGTGATGGCCAAAGAGGATTTAGCCGAATCTTTTGCCGTCGCCGCCAATATCGCCCGCCTTGAACTTCAGAAAAGCTACGATCAGTTCCTGCTTGTCGCCGGCGAATTCTCGATCGCGGAAAATAAATATAGATTGGCCTTGGAAAAGCGGCAGGCCGGATCGCTCTCGCTGAATCAGGTCCTGGAAAGCGAAAAGGAATTGGCCGCCGGCGAACAAAAATACCGTCAGGCGATCCTGGACTTCTATCTGAAAGAAACCGAATATTTTTATGCTGTCGGTTCCAGCAAAATCTACGGAGGGTTGAATTGATTCGTGATATTTTTTCGGCAGGGTGCGCCGCGGCGTTGCTGTTTATGGCCTGTTCCAACAATCATGCCGGGCCGTCCGGTTCCGGTTTGGTTGAAGGAACTAATCTTGTCCTGTCGGCGGAGACGGCCGGGCGGCTTTTGGCGCTTTATGCAGGTGAAGGAACCCATGTAAACGAAGGCGACACGATCGCCCTGATCGACACGGTCGATACGGTTTTGCGGTTGAAACAGGCGGCGGCGGCCAAAAGCGCGGCAGCCGCCAAATCGAGAATGGCTGAACTGGCGGTTGAGCAAGCGGTCGTCGCTTTTGATTTGGCGACAAAAGAGCTTAGGCGGATCGAACAATTGCTGACCTCAGGCACTGCCAATCAACAGCAATTGGATTTGGCTGAACATCAGTTCGAACAAGCCGGACTGGCTCGTAACCAAGCGGAAGCCTCACTGGCTTTAGCTCAAGCGGAGTTCGAGAACGCCGCGGCCGCCGAAAGTTTGCTCAAACGTCAATTGTCTCATTGCTTTCCCACTTCACCAGTCTCGGGAATAGTCGCCAAGAAATATATTGAACCTGGTGAATTGACAGGTCCCGGAAAACCGCTGGTCGAGTTGATTAAACTGGATACCGTCTGGGTCAAAATCTATTTGAATTCCGCCGATATCGCCAAAGTGAAACTGGGGCAGAAGGCGCTGGTCGATCCCGAGGACGGAACCACTCCGCCGCTGGAAGGGGCCGTAACATGGATTTCCGACCAGTCCGAATTCACCCCCAAGAACGTCCAAACCAAAGAGGCGCGGGCCGACCTCGTTTTCGCCGTCAAGGCCACGGTGGCCAATATCGACGGGAAGCTGAAAATCGGTATGCCGGTAGCAGTCAGGATTTTGTGAGTTCGCTCGAAGTCATCTCGTTGAGCAAAAAATACGGCTTT
Organism: uncultured Ignavibacteria bacterium; assembly: GCA_964535765.1. GTDB lineage: Bacteria > Zixibacteria > MSB-5A5 > UBA10806 > 4484-95 > JBBIRK01. The sequence continues at coordinate 1,500 of CAZHVC010000209.1, forward strand.
AGGACGGCTGTTTCCGATTTCGGATTCGTCGCCGACCCGGGGGAAATAACAGCCATAATCGGTCCCGACGGCGCCGGTAAAACAACGCTTATGCGCGCCTGCTGCGGCCTGATAGAGATCGACGGCGGCACTGTCAGGATAATGGGGCATGATATCAAGCAGCAACTCGACCTTATCAAACCGATTCTCGGTTATATGCCACAGTCTTTTTCGTTGTATCAGGATTTGACCGTCGAAGAAAACCTATTCTTTTACGCCGGTCTTTACGGTCTCGATAAACAGGAATTCGAGCTCAAGAAAAATACGATTTATGATTTTTCGGGACTTGGTCGGTTCAGCGGCCGGCGGGCCGGCGCACTTTCCGGAGGGATGAAACAGAAACTCGCCCTCGGCTGCGCCATCATCCATAATCCCAGAATACTGATTCTCGACGAGCCGACCACCGGTGTGGACCCCCTTTCACGGCGGCAGTTCTGGGATATCCTGCGCAGATTAAAATCGGAAGGCGCAACTATCGTGGTCTCGACGGCCTATATGGATGAAGTATTGCTTTCCGACAAAGCGGTTTTCATGTTCGAGGGGGTCAAACTGGTCGAGGGGGCGCCGGCCGAGCTGATCGGCAAATTCCGAGGCGGAGTCCTCGAAGTGCAGATTCCCCCGACCAGGGAAAGCATGAACCGCCTGGCGGCTGTCGAGGGAATCGTTGCCCATCGATTCGGTTCTTCGATCCATATCACTGTCAGAGACGACGAATCACTTGAGGGGCATATCGAGGCTCTGGTCGCCTGTGGTATAGAGCGATCTAAAATTAGATCAATCAAACCCGGTCTCGAGGATTTGTTCATCGATTTGATGAATCAGGTGGGCGATGGAAGCGGTCGCGACCGATAGTCTGACCAGGAAATTCGGGCGGTTTACGGCGGTCGATCGGATTACGCTGAACATTTCCGCAGGGGAAATTTTCGGATTCTTGGGGGCCAACGGCGCCGGCAAAACCACCGCGATCAGGATGCTGTGCGGTCTGCTGAAACCTACCTCCGGCTCCGGGCGGGTGCTGGGATTCGACATTTATCGGGACAGTGAGCAAATAAAAAAAAGAATCGGCTATATGTCGCAGAAGTTTTCCCTTTACAGGGACTTGACAGGCCGCGAAAATCTTCGGTTTTACGGCTCGATTTACCGGCTCGGCAAAGCTGAAATTCGTTCCCGAATCGCCGAGCTGTCAAACCTTCTTGACCTGGCCGATTTCATCGACCTTCAGGCGGGGCGGTTGCCGGCGGGCTGGAAACAAAGGCTGGCCCTGGCCGCATCGCTTCTTCATCGACCGGCTATCCTGTTTCTCGATGAGCCGACCGCCGGCGTCGATCCGCTTTTTCGGCGACGTTTCTGGGAACTGCTTTATCGACTTGCCGATGACGGAACGACGCTGTTCGTGACCACCCACTATATGGACGAGGCGGAATATTGTCAGAGGATTTCAATTATGCACCGCGGCAAAATGGTGGTAATCGGTACGCCGGCGGAACTTGTGGCCCGCTATGGCCGGGCGAATCTCGAGGAGACTTTCATCGGCCTTATCGGCGAAGGGGATCTATCTGAAACGGATAAGACTGATTGCGCTTAAGGAAATCCGGCACATTCTGCGGGATCCTGTCTCTCTGGTAATCTCCGTACTGATGCCGGTCATGATGACCCTCATCTACGGTTATGCCATAAACCTCGATATGAAAAATATCGAACTCGGCATAATCGATCTCGACAACACCGTTCAGTCGCGCGAATTCAGCGAGAGCTTTTACATTTCAGGTTATTTCGTGAAGCCGCCACAGCCGGTAACATTAGCCAATGCCGCAGATATGTTTAGCCAAGGAAAAGTCGATGCCATCCTTACTATAAGATCTGGTTTCGCCGAAGCGCTGACCGATGCCGAAAAGTTCGAACTCGGCCTGCTCATCGACGGTTCTGACGGAAACCTGGCCGTGGCCGCCTCCAACTATGCCGAAATGCTTTTGGCCCGGTACATTTTGAAAAATATCCCAACGCCGCCGGCGGTCGATATGTCGATTCAAGTCGCCTATAATCAAGATCTGAAATCTTCCCATCATTTCGTGCCCGGTCTGGTGGCGGTGATTCTGATGATGATCTCGGCCTTGCTTACATCGGTGACGATCGCCAGGGAAAAAGAGACCGGAACTTTGGAGCAGCTTCTCACCTCACCGGTGACACCGCGGGAAATCATCGTCGGAAAGATTCTGCCCTATATCGCCCTGGCCTTTCTCGACGGCCTGCTTGTGCTGTTGTTCGCTTTGCTTGTGTTCGCCATTCCTTTTAACGGCTCGGGCCTGCTGCTCTTGTTGTTTGGATTTATCTATGTCGCAGCCGCTCTTGCCATAGGAGTGTTGATTTCGACCTTGGTTTCCACCATGCAGCTGGCCATGATGGCATCGCTATTGGTGACCTTGCTCCCGTCGGTCATTTTATCCGGTTACATTTTTGATGTCAGGAACATGCCTTATCCCCTGCAACTCGTTTCGCGGCTGGTTCCGGCGAGATATTTTATAGTCATAATCAGGGGGA